>JAULVH010000118.1:0-2954 GCA_032111105.1 Burkholderiaceae bacterium
GTTTTCGCGAAATAATGTATTGGCGATCCGAGGGATTATTTTTTTCGGGACTATTTCTTTGATGAAGACGACACCTCGCTTTGAATGATCGTCGCTGGGGGTGACATAAAACCGGAGGTTTACTTCTTCAAAGCACACGTGATAGGGCACGTGGCAGCGCAGGACTCGAGTGTCATTAAACAGAAACGCAACCAAGCTCACAAAGCACTTCTCTTCAAAAGTATCGATGCGAGTGCCATTGGGTAAGAATGGTGTGAGTATTTTGGGATCAATGACGTAGTTCGCAAAAATCAGATGCTCCCAGCGGGCGGAGAGGAATCTCATGGAAAAACCTTCAATACGGATGATGGAGATAGGCCCGTTTCAGGCTAGCGTAGCATTGTGCGCTAATGTTTCGATGGCATTCTTAGTTCGCCTGCTAATCCATTGAATCATCAGAGGGGAGAGGATTAGCCAGGGCGAAACTGGAAGTAATGCAGTACCAAATCCAAACCACAGCCATCTCCAAGGAAAAGCCGGAGCAGGACCCTCTTGTTGGTCCAGAACTAGGCCACCAACGACCGAAAAGACCAAGCCTAGTGTTACGCCGAGAAATAGTGGAAACCAAGTCAAAAAACGTCGCATAGTTTGAACCCCTCCAAGTTCCGCGTTCACCTTTAATCTACCGTCTCGAGTCTGTAATCTCACTCGGGAGGCACCTAGTAACGGATCCTGCTTGGTGCTGGTCATGCCAGGGCCTGTCAATTCTGCCTCGTTTTCGGTACGGCGTTCCAGGCGAAATCCATGGTGCATTAGTGTCGTGATCGCGTTGGCGAGTATTCGCTCGTCCGTTTGGGAGCCTTTTGCTGTGACCTCATACTCACATTGATTCATGGTCGATGTCTCGCTTGTGTACGTGCGCGATGATTTGCCAAGAGTAACTGGAAGAGCGAACCCTATAAGTACATGCCGTAGACGCTCGTCACCAAATACGGCGTTAGTGATTACTCGCTTAGTTGCCGAAAGCCTTTTCGCACTCTATGCCTTGAATTGTACGGGAACTGTGGCCTGGCTTGCGAGTCGGTCGAGAGGGGACTGTAAGTGTCGGGCAAAGCATTCTGGAGTGACACTACTCCAGCGACACGGCGAGCATTTGCGGCAGATACAGTAATTGTGGTCGAGTTTTCGAGAGAATATCCAGCGTCGGACTGATAGCAGTTGGAATTGTGCGGTGATATATTCCAAGTCAATGGGCGATGTTCGCTTCCAGAAGAGTCTACAAATTTCTTCGATGTGGCGCAGAGTCAGAGTTCTCTTGGCTGATATCGCGAATGGGGTTGCGTTTCGTGAAGTCGCGGGATTTGCTGCCCTTCTTAAAAAGAGGTTATTTTCGGTCCATGTCCAAAAGCTTATTGAGCATGAGCATCACGTTACGGACAAAAGTGCCCGAAAGTGATTTGATTGCGAAACTTGACTTGCTTGAGGAAGCATTCAGGCAGAAATCCATCGGTAGGTATGTTGGAAGTCTCGCCGAATCGGGAAGATTTGACCTGACCTATTTAACAGAAGATGTTAATCGCACTCGCGATGTCATAGCTGAGGTGATCAACACTCTGGGGCTGGATGCTGTTTACACAACGGAGGTAGAAGAATTTGAGGGAGACGAGGACAGTTTCTTCGAAGAAGTTGAGCCTATCTCTGTCCCTAAACTGATGTATTTTTTCGGTTTAGTCTTGTTTCTGCTGATAGCGGCACTCGTCGGGTTGTGGAATGCAGTCAAACTTATCTTGAACGCATAAAAGGTTTTATTGACTGAAAAAAGCGGTTGCCCACAATCCGGGGCACTGTGTACCCGGATATTTTAACGGATTTATCATTGGCCTAAACCCAGAGCTGGGATATAGCTTTAATGATTATATTGATGCAGGCATGACCATCAATTTCAATTACATTAGTCAATACGACCCGAATTTCCCAATTACTTACCAACAATTAGTTTATGGAGGTGGGCCCTTTCTTCGGGTCTGGCCAATAGACCGTTTTTTTCTCGGGGCTCAATATGAATATAATACGATTGCTTTCAGTGAAAAAAATAATGGAATTACAAACAGTATTACTTTAAATGCCTCTAGCTTACTGGTTGGCGTTGGGTTTGGATCCCGTTTTATTGGCAATTCTCAATTTTATACCAGCATAATGCTAGATGTAATGGGGGATCGCCAATCACCTTATGTTGATCAGTTCAACCGTCAGCTTCCTGTATTCCGCACGGGGTTTAATTTTTACTTTGGAAGGAACAGTGCGTCAAGACCTGCATCTAGCAACAGAAGATTTAATTAAATGTAATCACTAATTATTTTATGTTATCATAGTCGGAGTTTTAAACCCCTGGCTATGAGTCATCAGGACAAGACATTCATACCTACAACTTACAACTTCTTCGACTATCCCTTATCTTAGCAACAAATCAGTTACATGTCAGCTTCACTGTTATTCTCTTTTGTGCTAGGTTATTTTGCTTTATTGTTAATCGTTGCCTGGTACACTTCCCGTAATGCAACCAATGAGTCCTTCTTCATTGGTAACCGCAGTAGCAACTGGATGCTGGTAGCCTTTGGTATGATTGGTACTTCTTTAAGCGGAGTGACCTTTGTTAGTGTGCCCGGCACCGTTGGTACAGGTGGCTTTCAGTATTTTCAGGTAGTGATTGGATATTTTCTTGGATATCTTGTGGTTGCATTTGTGCTGCTCCCACTCTATTACAAAATGAATCTTACTTCTATCTATGATTATCTGCATCAGCGTTTCGGAAAAGTAAGTTACAAGACGGGGGCTACCTATTTTATTCTGTCCCGAACGCTGGGCGCAACAGCAAGAATGTATCTGGTAGTGAATATCCTTCAAATCTTTATTCTGGATAGTATGGGTATCCCTTTCTGGTTAACAGCCCTGATTATTCTCTTACTTATTTTATT
>JAULVH010000119.1:0-2368 GCA_032111105.1 Burkholderiaceae bacterium
ATATCTTCTTGGCAGAGAAGGGTGTTTCTATTGAACGTCGCGAGATAGATGCGGCAGCTGGCGCTAACGCGACACCGGAATTCATACGGCTTAATCCTTTGGGTAAGTTGCCCGTGCTTGAGCTTGATGATGGCAGCGTGATCGCCGAGTCACTGGCCATCTGCCGCTATTTGGAAGCACTTCATCCCAGCCCACCTCTCATGGGTCGCACACCACGTGACATTGCCGAGGTTGAGATGTGGACGCTACGTATGGATCATCAGCTATCGCAAATGATCGCGCTCGCCTTCGTGCATAGTAGCGATTTCTATCGAGGGCGCGTTGAGCAAGTGTCAGAGGTGGCTAGCTGGGCACGCGACCGCGCACTTAACACAATGAGCTGGCTGGATAGCGAGCTGTCCGGACGTAACCATATCGCAGGTGAAAACTACACAATCGCCGATATTGTTGCGCAGTGCGCTTTTGTTCTGGGCAAAGCAGTTGGCTTGCGTATTCCTGCTGAGATGAGTCACCTGTCTCGCTGGTTTACAGAGGTTACGGCCCGTCCGACGGCCAGAGCCTAGCCCAAGCATGGAGAGGATGAGAATGTCCAGACCAAGTGTTTGCTGCGTTATCGGCGCTGGTGACGCCACAGGATCTGCAATAGCTAGACGCTTTGCCCAGGAGGAGTATACGGTCTGTGTGGCCAGACGAAACGAGGAGGCCTTGCGGCCTGTCATTCAACAGATTCGTGACCAGGGTGGTCATGCCTTTGCTTTTGGAATGGATGCGAGGCGAGAGGAACAGGTAGTTAGTTTCTTCAATCAGATCGAAGCCGACGTTGGTCAGATCGACGCTGTTATTTTTAACGTCGGCGGCAACGTCCGTTTTCCCATTTTAGAAACCACGTCCCAGAAGTACTTCAAGGTATGGGAAATGTGTGCCATGGCTGGCTTTCTGGTCGGACGCGAAGCCGCCAGAGTCATGCTGCAAAGGGAACGCGGCACTATTCTGTTCACGGGTGCTACCGCCAGCACCCGAGGTGGAGCCGGATTTTCTGCCTTCGCCGGAGGAAAAGCGGCGCTAAGGGCACTGGCCCAATCGATGGCGCGCGAGCTTGGTCCCAAGGGGATACACATCGCACATGTCATCATTGACGGCTTGATCGATACCGCTTTTACAAGAGAGCATTTCGCGCAGCGAGTAGCCGATGCCGGGCTAGACGGCATCTTGAATCCTGATCACATTGCTGATGCATACTGGTGGTTACACCAGCAGCCACGTGATGCGTGGACTTTCGAGCTCGACCTGCGTCCTTCGGTAGAGCGATGGTAACTGCGATGTCGAAGAATAGCGTGCCCTCCTGAGAATGCCTTAACCGTATTGTCCTGCTATGTCTCCTGAAAAACGCCTTAGATGGATTTTCCTTGCAAATGCTACGGTACTGATAACCCATCAGATTGACGCAGCGTACTGACATGAGTGGGATTTATTTCGTATTCCAGGATGGAATCAAGTTAATTTGATCCTGAATATTCATATAATTGATTTCGGACACGTTCATGTACGTATTTGTTATGTGCGTCCCTTTTTATGAACCATTATGAACCAGTGTATTAGCAATGTATATCAGGCTGACATAGTCAGTATTAGCCGTACTCACAATTCAGTGTGACCGTGCTTGCCAGCGAGGCTACTCCGGTGGCCTCAACTTAAACCAACTGGCCTCCACGAATTCCGGGGCGGTTCAAAATGCGATCCAGTCTAGTTTGTAGCCCAAGGGTTCGAGGATCATTCGGGATTCCCGTGCCACGCAGGTCATTTTCACCGATATTGCGCCAATTCAATCTGTTCGGCAAGTAAGAGATAGCAGTCGCTAACTTACCTAATTACTAGTCATGCCTTGATCTAAGAGAGTAATATAAATTACTAGTTCTATTGCATCATGCTATTGTTAATTTAAGCATTAGTTCTATACCCAAATAATCTTCGATCAACGACACTCAAACTGTAAGTGCACCTAACTCAATCTAAGGACTCTATGTCTGATGTAAAAAAGAGTATACATTTTCTATACTTAGCAGATTCAAACAAAGAAGGTTATATATCAGCAATAACCAAGGTAATTGATCCAAATATAAATGCTGCAAATGCTCTTGAGTACTTAGTCAAAAAATTTCCTTTACGTCAAAACATAGCACTCATTAAAATAACCCCTGACTAACTGACATCAAAATTGATTTTATCAAATCAGCGGTTTTATGAATTAAATCAGGTGATTAAAAGTGGAGGCACATTATGTCAAGCACTCAAGCAGTCATCCGCTACACGTTCTATTCTAAGGAGAATGCAGACGCAAAGATATCTGCTTCAATCTCAAAGCAAATAC
>JAULVH010000119.1:2378-3915 GCA_032111105.1 Burkholderiaceae bacterium
TGATTATTCGGTTCCAATACGTTACAGATTTAGATGAAGAACTTCGTGCAACAGCGTTAATCAAGGTTACTAAGGCAAGTGTCACTCCTGAAAATGCACTTGCTTATCTAATTACACGATATCCTGAACGTCAAAATATCGAAATCATTGAAATCATTATGGAATAGCGATAGTCACTACGAATGAATTTTGACCAACTCAAGCAGTTCATCAAGATGAACGCTGGAGACATAATTATGGGAATGAGCTCAATGCAGAGGTTGTGAGCGCGGAAACAGAAGTGTTGTCCTCGATGCAGGATGTTCTGCATGCGACCCGCAGCGTGATCCTTTTGACCGATGCAGATGGCGTGATCCTGGAGAGCTTCGGAGCACAGAGATACATCGATTATGCTGCCGAGCGAAACCTGCATGCGGCGAGGGTAGGAGTTTCTATTTATTGCTCAAACAAAAAGGCTCAATTTGTGAGTTAGATTAAGTGCTTGTTTTTATTAGATTCTCGATTTTTACATGAGCCTGAATCCCGCAGATTAACAGAAATCCCGGCTCTTGAAAAATCATTTAACATCAATAAGTTATAATAAAAATATCGATTCGTGTAATAAGCCGTGTAATTGAGTCAAAAGTTGCATAATGCAACTCTTCGGTGGTTAAGCCCAAATTTGGGTTTGGGCTGAGCCATTTGCACAGAGCTTCTTAACGAGTCCACGGTCGGCTCAACCCAAAGCCTACCCCGATTAATTGTTGTATGTGTCTCTTGCTGCCTTGATCAGCTCGTAAAGAGTCGGTAAATCATTGCATACCGTTTTCCAAACCATTTCAAAATCAATCTTGTCGTAGCCATGAGATAGTCGATTACGCATTGCGTACATGACTTGCCACGGAATATCTACATGTGAACTTGCAAAACTTGGGTCTACTCGTTGAATGTTGTTGGCGGCCTCACCAATTACTTCTATGTTTCTAACTACTGCGTCTTGCAGTAATTCGCTTTGTAAAAAGACAAATTCATCAACGTCAGTTACATGTCGCTCAATGCGCTTGATCGCAGAAAGTATGTGCTCCAAGTAGTCAGGCACGCGCGAGGCTTTGCTCATACCGGAACTGCTTCTGCTAAGACAATATGTCGAAAACTGTCAGGTAGTGCGTTAGGTGTCAAAACATCCACTTTCACGCCCAGAATCCCTTCGAGCTCGACTTGAATTTTCGCTACATCCATTAATGATGTTTTGGGAGTTGGATCAATCAAGATATCGAGGTCACTGTCTTCTCCGTCTGTGCCGTGTGCCACAGAGCCGAAAACACGGGGGTTGAGGGCGTTATGACTCTCGACGATCTGGATGATCGCCTGACGGTGATTTTCAAGGGCTGTGGATGGGCGCATTGCCAAATTATGCTTAGAACGCGGCTCAAGAGCAAGCAGGCAGGCGGATTGCAACTGATCGCGCACTGAAAAGCGAAAAAGCCCGCAAACTTTCGTTTGCGGGCTTTTGTGTTCTGTGGCTCCCCGACCTGGACTCGAACCAGGGACCTGCGGA
>JAULVH010000120.1:0-7490 GCA_032111105.1 Burkholderiaceae bacterium
GTGTGGATAGGGGCCCTAACTTAGTAAGCCACTATGCGTGTGTAGACGCTAGATTTCGTAAGTTCGAGAACCTAGAATCTATTAACTTACAAAGCCAGTATTAGTAAGTACCTACGGCGTTAATTTTTTTGGAAGTATGTATGTATCAGATAGCTTCCTTGGCTTAGGAAGGCCAACGGCGTTGGGGGCCAAGACTGTGATAGTTTTTGACTGTTTCTGTTTTTTGACTTCCTTGTTGCTTCGTTTTTGTCCCTTTGCCATGTCAATCACCCCATAAAGTAAATATATAAATTTTTTCTTATGGAATTTTTTTGGTTGCTTACGTTGGATAAGTAAGCAATCTTTTTATCGTCATTAGCTCTCATAGTTACCCAGCAAATTGGGATATCCAAAGGCGTATTGGCAAGTGATTACGATCTGATTTGAGTTCTTTGTAAGCATACAAGCCAGCGTTCGATTTATTTACGGACTGAGTCAACTTAGCACATAACAGTATTATGAAGTGAGAATAAAATATAGATTGGATGCCATACTTGGCATTTTGCAATGTTGGCAGGTCTGTTTAATACTGATCCCAGATATATAGCTCAAAGAATATGTCTTTTATAATCACAATAAAGCCAGCTTAATCGTGAAGTTTTGGAGATGCGCTGTATCAAAAGTGAGGCGGATAACACGAACTTTCCGCTTGGGTAAATTGCATAGATGCCTAGTTCAGCAGATTGATATTCGGGCAAAATTTCCACCAGTTGTCCGGAGGCTAGCTCTTGCGCCACTAGGAACGTGGGTTGCAGTTGAATACCCAAGTCATTCTCAGCTGCCGATATGCAAGTGTCACCATTATTGGACCACAAGCGTGGCTTAACCTTCACTGTCTCAAGGCCGTTAGGCTATTCAAACTAACTCGACCGCAGCCTTTAACTGATTTGGACTGCTATACAGATACGCAGCAGTGGTACTTATGCTGCGATGACCAGCTAGAGTCTTAAGAATGTGTATGGCTGTGCCTCGGTTGGCCAAGGATGTTAAAAACGTTCTTCTTCCACTATGACTACTAGCGCCTTCAATACCTGCAGATTTATAGAGCAGCGCAAATGTTTGAGCTAAGCTGTTGGCACTAAAGCCTGATTTCATAGATTTTTGACTTGCAAAAAATGGATAGCTGCGATTAATGTATGGTGCTTGAGCTGCATATTGCTGTAATACCCGCTGTAATTTTTCATTGACGAACACAGTGCGTGCATGACGTCCTTTGGTCATGTCAGGTAGTAAGCGTATCTCATCTTTAATTGCACCATCAGACCTAACAACATCTGACCAGCGTAAACAAGCTACTTCACCCACACGTAGTCCTGCCCAGTGCGTTAACAGCAGCATGGCTTGATTTCTAGCAGCATATTTGCGTGTTTGTACGTGGTTTAAAACCTGCTGTAATTCTGTTGAACTCAGAGTGCGTGCTTGTGCCATCAAATCTCCTAATTTCGCCAAACAATATCAGTATTGTGTTGCCAGTTATTTAGCAGGACAACCGAAATCAGACTGAAATTACGAGAGTGCTAATGGATATTTTTAAACCTGTTAGTGGCTGTGGATTGTGCTGTGGATAACTTTTCGGCATGATTTTCGATACGGAAAATCAAAGACTTATCTTCAAAATCTATGAAAAGCTAAGTTTTAATAGATTTTTCAATGCTGATTTCGTAATGGCTGTGGATAACTCAGCAGGACCCAAAATCCAGCCCTACAAGCGCTGATCATGTGAGCCAGCACCCAAAGCATTCAGACCATCTAAACGATGCGCTGTAGGGCGTTTAAACGCATCGAATTCAATGTATGCGTTATAAAACGCTCTTTGGGAAAGTTGAAGACTCTAGTTAGAAGCAAACTATTAGTTTCGTGCTTTGATTAGTTAACCCGATAACTTGGCGGGTTTTTAATTCGAGCTAAAAAATACAGCTAAGTTCGAAATAGTAAATTTCGGGAAATTAAAGAACTTTTGAGAATTCCTGTGCACTTACACCAGCTTGTCTAAGAATGCCGTTTACGGTCCCAATTTTTACTTCTTTGTGGTTAGGAATTACGCATCCTTGGTTATCACGCTTCATAAGGATATGGCTGCCAGATTGCCTGGCAACAACGAAGCCAAGTTTTTCAAGAGCGCGAACAATATCTGCTCCTGATAATCCCGGAAACTTAGGCATGGCCGACTTCGAAGGTGGTCATAACAGGATGGCGGTGCACTTTCATTGGAAACTCTTCAAGGAACAAACTGGTTGCCTCTTTGAGATTTTGGATTGCTTCTTCATAAGTCTCACCTTGGGTAGTGGTACCCGTTTCTGGGTTTAGAGCAATGTAACCACCTTCCTCAGCTTCTGTAACAACGGCTGTGAGTAACATTAAAATTCTCCCTCAATTAATATGTATTTCACTGCGATGGGCGGCATGAGCCTTAGAGGATTTCATTTTGAGATGTTGGCTTTGATTAGGTTTATTTTATGCTCTGAAAAGATGCTTGCCAACCGAAAGATAGGGGCAGTTGAACTCTGTAATTTACAGTTTTTCTTCAGCTAAAAACAGGATTTTAGTTCCAACAATCCATTTACCAAGCAATCGAGGGTGGACATAAAAAAGCGATTGTTCATTTTCACTGGAAATGCTTTAAAAATGTTTTTATTTTATTAAACTTCTATTATTGACCCGATAACTTGGCGGGTTATCGGTTGTCCAAAAGCTCAATCGAGCAAATACTAATTTCCAGAATGGCAATTTGGGAGTCGGTATGGAACACAGTCGCAACAGCGCATTGCAGTTAGAACTAGCGCAGTTCACGGGAACACTATCCTACGCACGCATTTCACGCAGACATTTATTAACCGATGGCGCTAGGTATTTGGCAGAACATGCAGAATGCTTTTGGTTAATGGATGCGATTGCAAGTCACTTGGATGAAATCGGCACCCAGGATTGGTTTGTCTTGGTCCGGCTAGAATTAGCAGGTACTACAGCTACCTTGATCTATGAAGATGGCAACGGTCATGAACATGCTAGGCAAGCGATTCCGTGTACAGATTTTCCCTTGGAGCGTATTGATCTTTACGCTTGCTGGGACACTGAATACTGGGTGATTATGTTGCCTTCCGAGTATTGACCAATTCGGGTCCAGAGTGGATGCTGTGAAAGCCGTATTGGGCCCACAGTAACATTCGAGCATCCTGCTGTGATTCGGCACGAACCTCAGTTTTGACATAATTGGTTCGGCCACGGGTTTGAACGCGGACTAGGGCACGATAGGTCTTCATCAAGTACTTATCTGTTTTTTGAATTCGGCTGGTAATTGATTTAAATTCGTCAAAATTAATCTGCGTCGGATTGGTCGTTTTGTTTTGAGTTTCATCGAGGACCGGTCTTCTTTCAATCAAGCAATTCAGGTATTTGATGCATCAATTAAGATCAAGCAAGTGGTATTTGGGTGAAGCTCTTACTATATGCGTGTGACTTTTTTTGGAGCGATGTGAAATCTATGAATAGATACTAAATAACTGGGAATTCATAGATTTTGTATTGGTGCGCTGATGATCAAATTGACCGTCGATCCAAAAGTTTTAGCAACACTGACTCGGGCTTTTCCCAAGCCTGTAGGCTCCGCTGAGCGCGCACTTAAAAAATACGTCAGCGTACTAGAAGACATGCTGACCAAATCACTGCAGTTTCCCAGATCCCCCATTCAACGCAATCAAGGGTGGTTTGCAATTTCCTTGCAGTTACTGGCTAACGCTGGTGGGCAAATTGGTCCTCAAAAGATTCGCGTGCACAAATGGCTGCGTGAAAACCAACTCGCACTGGTGGAAACTGTGGAACAGGGCAGTGCGATCACAGGCAAGGTCAGTGAGGTCAAGTTATCCGAGTTGGTTACGTCAAAAAATACGTTAGCAATACAAGGGAGTGCGGTTGTGGCAAAAGCTACTGATCAAGCGCTGGACGACTATTTGACTGGTGAAGAGCAGGACAACCATGATCTGTTTAATCATTTATATCCCGATTATCGAGCGATTAAATCTAGTGGGTCTTTTGATGATATTTTCGATCCGTTACCAGTCGATATGCAATCTCTCAAAAGCTATATGGTGTGGCTCGCTGACGATGCCAGCAAAATCAAAGCCGCGGATAAAGCCATGGCACTGCGTCAGGCCAAGATCGTTCTAGGTATTGCCAGTGTGTTCAAGGGCATTTATCTGCAGCGTCGCAAACCCAGTACCTTTGGCAGAATTTACTATGAAGGTACCAGCATCCAGAATGTGAATAAGGAACTGCGCCGGGCGGTACTGGGCAACTGCTGGGAATACGACATAAGGAGTAGTGTGGTCGCGTGGAAGATGGGCTATGCAAGAAGTTATTTAGATTCCTTGCCTGAAGTTCATGATTTACGCCGTGAGTTCTCAGCGACCCTGTGTTTTCTGGAAGACAAAGAAGACTTTATGGCGACTGTTCGACATGGCGTGTTCTTGAATGATAGTCGTGTACCCAAGGATCTACAGGCCACGTTACTCAAACAAGCGTTTACTGCCATTAGCTTTGGAGCTAAACATAACAGTAAAGGTTGGCCTAACGATCAAGGTGGTTGGACTAACTCGGCTATTGCCAGCATTATTCTCAATGCTGAAGAACGTGAACGGTTTTTGTCGGACGCTGTAGTGGTTAAATTTACCGATGAGCAGACCTCACTGGATACCTACATATTTTCTCTAGTCAAAATCCAGCGCCGTGATTTGTTGCGACGTGACATTTTGAAAACCCCAAGTGGTCTGCCTAGTAAATCTAAGATTCTTGCTTATCTTTATCAGCACGATGAAACCGAAATCATGGACGTAGTAAGAGCCACAGCGGCTGAACATGATCGATATCCCATTGCAAATGTACATGATGCGATTTTTTTCAAACGTCGATTGGGAACGGAATTGAAGCATGAGATCGAGCTAAGAATGCAAGAGTATTCTGCTAATCCCTATTGGCGGCTACGTGCTAAACAAATCGAGCGATATAACCCTAAGCGACTGGACGATGAAGCAGAAGTCGCAGCACACAAGCAGCGCATTCGAGAAGAAGAGCGTCGTGCCAAAATATTTTTAGGAAAAATCTAATAATTTGACGTCGAGTCCTTTCATGCTGTCGGGGTATTAAAAAATCGATTGTCCAGACCGGGAATTCGACCATAAATTTGTACTTCCTGCTAACAACTTAGGAGTACATGATGTCGTCATTGAGTAATTTAAAACTAGTGAGTAGTCAGCGTAAAAAGATAATCTCACCCACTGAAGCCCGACGTAAAAAACTCACGATCAAACTTTATGAGCAGATCCAGTTGGCCAAAGCGCTGCGGGATGGTGAGCGGTATGCGCCGTTGAAAATGCGCACTATATTGAATAAGGAAACAGGCACCAAGCAGCGGGTTGAAGTCGCTAAAAACATTAATCCATGGTGGTGGGATGAAAACGGCAAGATCTGCGTGATTGTCCACTATGGGTCGAAAGTACTCGAACTGCAAAACGGCTTGAATGCCGTTGAAGTTGATGACATAGACGCACTAGTTGCGACCTTAGAGTTGATCAAGACAGCAACTGATAAGGGGGAGCTTGATGCGCAGATCGACAGTGTTAGTCAGATGGTCAAAGCTGGTTTTAAGCGAGATAAGACAGAGCGAAAAAATGGGACGATAAAGTTACCAGCCAAGTCCGCTTAAATAGCTTTAAACCTTCAACAAATTTTTGTAATGTTAAGCCGGTAGCAATTACCGGCTTTTTCATGGGTAAAAATCTCCCTACGTATAAATATAATAAAAGGAGATTGTGATGCGAATAGTTGAAATAGCCAGTGCAGAAGAGCAGCTTGCACTGTGGAAACTGATATCGGACAGCATATGGACTACGATTGGCCAACAAGCAAGAGCAGAGGCACAACAAAAGGCCGCTGCAACTGCTCAAGCTGCCCTAAAACCCAAAAAGCCCAAAAAACCTAAAAAGCTTCCCAAGCCAATACTCCCCGCTAAACCCAAGCCGCCTTCACCAAAAACCAATAATCATCCCAAGCCTCAATCGCCTGTGCCTCAACGAGCTGTTAGTAGGCCGGGGCCTTTACCATCAAGGCATGTTCCACTGCCTAGCTCGCAACCTGTGTTACCACCAGTGAGAAGCACTGCCTTTAGTCAAGCAGACCTGCATAAGATTCAGTCGACCATGCCAGGCCAAGCGCTTGGGACAAGTGGTTTCCCTGTCTCAAATTAAACCCGTCAAACGGTTCAAAATCGCGGTTATTTGTTGAAATGAATTGTTGAAAACGAACCGATTTCGCGGATCTGACAGGCATAGTAAAAATGGTTACTTGGTATTTACTAAGGTTTCCCAAGTTGCGAGCTATCTAGAACTGAAAAGTTTTTAACTGCTGTTAGTACCGATGGGTTTTCTGAATCATTAACTGTATTCGATGACAAGTCGAGATGGGGCAGTAGGAATCCATGCTCACCCAGTATCCAATCTTTAGGACGCCAAGCGTGTGAGGAGATGGTGTTTCTAAATCGTTTTTCCTGACAGGCAGTCCAGCGGCGCATACGTAATACCTTCTTACGGCAAGGGAAGAGTCCAACTTCGACATTGGCGATCAACTGCTGGGCAACGCGCTTTTTCTGACCGAACAGCGTTCGAATACAACCTTGACTGCGTCTAGCTGTTACAAGTGTGTCATCAGTAGTTTTTTTTGATCGACCAAAGATATTAAGAAAGCGAGCCATCTCATAACTTCGCCATTGCGAAAAAAAATTGGATGATGGACTTTTTTTGCAGGTGTCTTCAAGCACATGTGCACAGTAGGCATGAACAATCGTTCGGCGACTTTTAGGATCAATATGACCTAACTGAAATGGGGCATCGGATGTATTGCGTTGACCGGATACAGTAGCCAGCTCCCAAATTTTTTGAAATGCTTCGATAGCTTCTTCAAAGGATACATGTTTAGCAGCTGAAAAATAAAACTTATCATCCTCTGCACCCGCAATTTTACTTGGTGACACCAATGATAGTGCTAACGCCTCAGTGATAGATGGCGTCCAGTTTAGTTGCTGTTGGGGTGAATCAAATAGGCGGTGGGCATGTTCCTGCCAATAATGAAACACAGTAGTGTATTCATAAATATTTCCAAAATGCTTCCACACTTGATGCAAACGTTCGTCTTCGCATTGTCCATTTTCTTTGCAAATCCACCAATAGTCAGGACTGCAACGTAGGAAAGCAATCCACCAGAAATACAGTGTTTTACAGATGTCTGGCGTATCTGCAAGTCTGTGCGCAACGATCTCATTCATAGCAATCCTTTCCATAAAAGCAGTTACAGAAAAGTTATTGAAATAAAGTGTGAAGTAACGACGGCTACTTGGTTACTTTATCAGATTGCCGGTTACGTTTCGTTGGTGCAGAAATTGTTCTGCCGTATCTATTAAGGAG
>JAULVH010000121.1:0-331 GCA_032111105.1 Burkholderiaceae bacterium
TTTGTTCATAATCTTGCTCAGGTGAACTTTTTAGGGCTTTTTATTTAGCTTAATCACCCAATTTCAACTAACCGTTTTTAGGAGTCAATCATGGCTAAATCCGTAAAAGGTACAAAGACTGAAGAGTCTTTGAAGGAAGCGTTTGCTGGTGAATCACAAGCAAATCGTCGTTATTTGTATTTCGCGAACCAAGCTGATATCGCTGGTGCAAACGATGTTGCAGCAGTTTTCCGCTCAACAGCTGAAGGCGAAACAGGTCATGCCCATGGTCACATGGAATACCTAATCGAAGGCGGCGCAGGCGAGCCAGGTACTGGTATGCCAGCTAAGA
>JAULVH010000121.1:341-2207 GCA_032111105.1 Burkholderiaceae bacterium
GTTGCAGAAGCTTTGCAAGCAGCTATTGCTGGTGAAACACATGAGTACACAGATATGTACCCAGGTATGGCTAAAACAGCACGCGATGAAGGCTTTGACGAAATCGCTGACTGGTTTGAAACATTGGCGAAGGCCGAGCGTAGCCACGCTAACAAATTTACTAAGACTTTAGAAGCTCATTTGGCAAACGCTTAATAGCGCAGTCATTTATTTGAAACCCCCGAATGAAAGTTCGGGGGTTTTTTTATTAAATCATTCCACCCAAGTTGGATGCTTATCCATCACTGCATTAAAAAGAGGGGTTTCAAGCAAGTGGAGGAGCCATTGCTTCAGGTGCGGGACGGGTAGGCTTTCAAAAACCTTCGTATCGACCATAGAAAACTGCCTGACAAATGGAAAAATGGCAATATCAACCCAACTGATACGATCGCCCATTAAATAGGCTTCCCTTGCTAAGGCAGTCTCCATAGGTTTAAGCATCATTTCTTGTAATTGCTTAAGCACCTCTGTCTGCTTCAATTCAGGATATCGATTAGGGTATTTATATTGATCCAATAAAGTCTTAAACGGACCATCATTTTTCTCAACCCACTCCTGGGCAATGGATTTATCAAATCGAAGCCAGCCATCTGGGTCTGATTGTGCAAGCGCCCAATGAATGATGTCTAGACTCTGCTCAAGTACTCGTCCGTCGATACACAAGACCGGAACAGTTCCTTTGGGCGATAAGAGCAATAAAGACCGAGGTTTATTTCTTAGGCTAATTTCTCTATGTTCGTATTCAACACCCGCATACTTCAACGCCATACGAGCCCTCATTGCATAGGGACATCTTCGATAGGAATACAGGACGATAGTCATTTTCTAAAGTATTAGTCCAAGCAGTTAATGATGACTTTTAATTCAAGAAAAAGTAAAATGGATTTAAGTTGATAAGTATCGGATAAAACTATGACCCCAATTGAAAAAGAACGTTATACAGAATGCATTCACAGGGCCAAAATTTTGGGGAATGCTAGCGAACTTTACCTTAAAGCGGCTAAAGTAATCGAAGCTGGGGCCTCTGAAGACGAACGTTATCGCCATATTAAATCTGCAAAAGACCTTATTCAAGACGCATTTCCTGAGGTATTTGAAGTGCGTCACCCTGCGCCTAAGTTCGTTATCAAGGAAGAACGGGACTATAAGGTTCTCAAAATCCTTGGATTAGCCGCACTGGTCATTGGAATTTGCTTGGCATTTGTTTTTCTTGGGCCAACTGGAGATCTCAGCAAAACCTGGACTGCTGACGATGTTGCAAAATCTACCGCATACCCAAAGCAACCTAACTAAAGCTCTACACCAATGCGTCATACTTTCCGCTAACTTGCCTCTAATTCAAGTAGCGTTTGCGCGTCACGGGCAGCAACCATGCCTTCGTCGGTTGGCACAACCCAAACCTCAACTAAGCTGTCATCTGCGCTGATTCTAGAAATCTGATCCTTAACTGCATTCTGGTTAAGCGCATGATCTAGCTTGATCCCTAACCAGGATAGTTTATCAATTACGTCTTGGCGAAGCTGTGAATCATGCTCCCCTATGCCACCGCTAAAACCGATAACATCCAAACCACCTAGACAAGCAATCATTGCACCAGCTTCACGAACTACTCTATAGGTGAATAATTCAATTGCAGCTTTCGCCAATGGCTCTGGACTGGATCTCAACTTACGCATATCAGCAGAGATACCAGACACGCCAAGTAAGCCGCTTTTCTTATAAAGCAACTGCTCTAGTTGATCATGAGAGTACCCCTTCTCCAAGAGATATAAAATCACGCCGGCGTCTAATGAGCCAGCCCTTGTTCCCATCATCAAACCATCCAAG
>JAULVH010000121.1:2217-2547 GCA_032111105.1 Burkholderiaceae bacterium
TAATCTAACAAGGAACCCATGATGTATTGGTATGAGAGGCCATGAAAGCCATACCTCTTCACGCCTAAGGCAGTAATTTCAGTTGGCAATGCAAAGGCAGATGCTGTCTCAGAAATCGTCTGATGGTATGCAGTATCAAAACACAGCACTTGCGGAATATCCGGAAATGCTCTTGCAAATGCACTCACTCCCTCTAGGTTATGGGGCTGATGCAGAGGTGCGAGGGAATTGAGCTGGCATAAATCATTGAGAATTGCATCAGTAGCAATGATGCTGTGGGTATATAACAAACCACCATGCACGATACGATGCGCAATAGCATCGATCTTT
>JAULVH010000122.1:0-6630 GCA_032111105.1 Burkholderiaceae bacterium
GTGAGCATGTTCTGGGTTGGCAAGGGATGATGAAGTGCCATTGTCGCTGCTTAGTCTGATTCACGCACTTGAGTTTGTTTGAGGCGCCGATGGGTAGAACGCTATTTTTAGCTGGGTGGCGGACTCTGAGGCCTGGTGGCGGACGATTTCCAAGATACCTCCGCTCTGCGTACGCTGGATTAATCACAGCGTTAATGATGAAGATCTCTAGAATATATTTGGCTTTAAAAGGTAGTGAGTATTCGCTTGTAAACGTAGATTTGATAATGTAGGCCAGAGCTTAGATGGCTAACGTCGCTTGCTGCAGGTTAGCAAAGAGGTTACAGTCGCCTGCATTATTTCCTTTGTGCAGGAGAACGCATTTGTTGGCGATTATTCAAGCTGCGGGTTGGCCGATCTGGTTTTTGCTTATTGCTTCGGTTATTTCCGTCACCGTCATTATCGAGCGGCTGGTTTATCTGCGCCCGGCCAAAGTTCTTCCTTCCGACCTGCTGCCAGAAGTTATAGCGGTTACCCGCTCAGGTAGCGTTGATGACGAAGTGCTGGAACGACTGAAACATAATTCACCCTTGGGTCTTGTGCTTGCCGCGGGAGTACGCAACCGTGAAGCATCACGCGAGGTGATGAAAGAAGCTATCGAAGAGGCCGGCCGCGCTGCTGCGCATCAGCTAGAGCGTTATTTGACGACCCTGGGAACGATTGCAAGCCTGGCGCCCTTAATGGGATTGTTTGGAACAGTTATAGGCATGATCGAATTGTTTGGCGCTAGCGGGGGCGTTGGCGCCGACCCATTGCAAGTAGCGCATGGCATTTCAGTGGCGCTGTACAACACCGGTTTTGGTTTGGCTGTGGCCATGCCTTCACTGGTATTTCACCGCCATTTTCATGCTTTGGTTGATGGGTTTGTAATCGATATGGAGCAACAGGCGGTGCGCTTTGTTGATACGGTAACAGGCCAGCGAGACTAAGATGAATTTTCGTAAAGGCCAGCGCCGCGCTCCACCAGAAATCAATCTGATTGCGTTCATAGACGTGTTGCTGGTCATTCTTATTTTTCTCATGGTTAGCACCACGTTTAGTAAATTCACCAGTTTGAATGTCAGCCTTCCATCGGCCGAGGCAGAGTCCACACCATTACCAAAATCGATTACGGTCGCCGTTGATGCGCAGGGACATTACGCTATACAACAGCAGCGCATCACCGCTACCGATCCTGTGTCGCTGGCAAGTGCTTTGCGAGAAGCTGCTCATGGAAATGCAGAAATGACGGTTGAAATTCATGCCGATGCCATGGCAAGTCATCAGTCGGTAGTTCAACTCATGGAAGCGGCTCGCATTGCGGGACTACCTAAATTGGTATTTGCTGCCCAGTCGGGTACATCGCGCTAGATGGTTAACAGGTGTTGATAACTACTCGTGAGCCTTTACGGGCCTATGCATGACGCTATGACGCAGCGATCTTCGATAGAACGTTTACTCACTCGCGCCTGGCTGACTAAAGGTTGGTTGGCTATTCTGCTGTGGCCGATCTCATTGATGTTTGGTTTGATTAGCGCCTCGCGTCGCAGGCTCTTTGCCGCCGGCGTGTTTGAGCAAACACGATTGCCAGTTCCTGTGATTGTGGTTGGAAACATCTACGTGGGCGGCACCGGCAAGACTCCGTTGGTGATTTGGCTGGTGAAGCAATTACGCATGCAGGGTTTTGTACCCGGCGTGATTTCGCGTGGTTATGCAAGTGATGCAACTACGGCTGTAGAAATTAATGCGCAGATGTCGCCAGACGATATAGGCGATGAACCATTACTGATTTTACAAAACGCCGCTGTACCTGTCGTGGTGGGAAGAAACAGAGTCACGGCTGCACGTCAATTAATTAGTGCTCATCCTGAAGTGAACGTGATTATCTCTGACGATGGATTGCAACATTACGCATTGGCACGCGATGTTGAGATTCTTTTATTTGATGAGCGCGGAGTAGGTAACGGATGGCTTTTACCAGCCGGGCCACTGCGTGAACCGGCAACACGGCGTTTTGATTTTCGTGTGCTCAATGGTTTGCAGGCCGTTGGAGAAAATTCGTTTTCCATGCAGTTGTATGGTCAGCGTGCCGAGCAGTTATTCAACCGAGCTCACACTAAGCTGTTAACAGAGATGCCGGAAAATCTATCTGTTGCAGCAGCAGCAGGGATAGGTAACCCCGAACGTTTTTTCAGTATGCTCAAACAACTGGGCGTGAAATTACATCAACAAATCGCTTTGCCTGACCATTTTGATTACGCGGTCAATCCGTTTGAGTCTGTTAAGGCTGACATCATTCTGATTACTGAAAAGGATGCAGTAAAATGCAGCAGGCGTGATGCATTGGCCAACGATCCCAGACTGTGGGTCGTACCTGTTGAAGCGGCCATAGCCGGTCCGTTTACTGAACACCTTGTGGAGAAACTGCGTGGATACACGACTGCTTGATATTCTTGTTTGCCCTGTGTGCAAAGGGCCGCTGAAATTTGACAAGCAAGCGCAGGAATTAATTTGCAATCCAGATCATCTGGCGTTTCCCATACGCGATGGCATTCCTATCATGTGGGCTGAGCAAGCGCGAGATCTTACAGCGCCCAGTTCGCAGCCGAGTGAAAACGTCAAGTAACAGCCTGACACCCCATTGTTTTTCTGTTGGTCATACTCCCTTTGCTGTGAGTCGCTACTGAAAGCGATTTTTTTATGAGCTTTACGATTATCATTCCTGCCCGCATGGCATCAACGCGGTTACCGGACAAACCACTCGCAGATTTGGGCGGCAAACCCATGATAGTGCGGGTGGCTGAGCGCGCCGCTTTGTCGCGCGCTACGCGCATCGTCGTGGCGACAGATCACGCGGATATTTTTTCTGCATGCAAAGATCACGCTATTGATGTACACATGACGCGCGCTGATCATCCGTCGGGTACCGATAGAATCGCTGAGGTCGCTGCTGTACTAAATTTGCTGGATGATGCTGTGATCGTCAATGTTCAGGGCGACGAACCCCTGATAGATCCTGAGCTAATTAATGATTGTGCTTCGCTCATTAACGAGCACGTTCCCATGGCCACCGCAGCACACGCTATCGATAATCACGATGATTTGTTTAATCCCAATGTTGTGAAAGTTGTGCTGGATAGATCGGGTCACGCGATGTTATTTTCGCGCGCGCCCATTCCATGGCATCGCGATGCCTTTGCAGTGAAGGATCATGCTGCGCTGCCACCAGGCTATGAGCCACTCAGACATATAGGTTTGTATGCGTATAGACGAGATTTTCTGGGTAAGTATTCAGTATTGCCGCCATCTCCATTAGAAGCGATAGAAGCACTGGAACAACTCCGCGTGCTGTGGAATGGATTTCGTATTGCAGTGCACCGTACATTGCATATTCCGCAAGCGGGTGTGGATACGGCCGAAGATCTCGAGCGAGTTCGTCGATATTTTGCTCTTTAGGCAAGTGTCGCAGGTGAGCAAACTGTCGTCGGTGACGCATTCTGTGGTAACTTTCGTGCGAACTATGACGGAGACATACTTGTTGCATGCAGCAATGTGCAGTCATAAGTACCAATAACAAAAGTAAGGAACGTGTAATGCGGTTGATTTTGCTAGGGGCGCCAGGTGCAGGTAAAGGCACGCAGGCGGCATATATCAAAGAACGCTTCAATATTCCGCAGATATCCACGGGTGATATGTTGCGCGCGGCCGTCAAAGAAGGCACGGCTCTTGGTATCGCTGCCAAGAAGGTGATGGATTCGGGTGGATTGGTCTCCGACGAAATCATTATTGGTTTGGTCAAAGACAGACTCAAGCAGCCTGATTGTGCCAACGGTTATTTATTCGATGGATTTCCTCGCACCATTCCTCAGGCAGACGCCATGAAAGAAGCCGGCGTTGCGATTGATTTTGTGCTCGAGATAGACGTACCCGATGAAGCGATTATTGAGCGCATGAGTGGGCGTCGTGTGCACCCAGCATCCGGACGCACTTATCACGTGAAATTTAATCCTCCCAAGGTGGCGGGCAAGGATGACCAAACCGGCGAAGAGTTAATTCAGCGTGATGATGATCGCGAAGAAACAGTCAAGAAGCGTTTGTCGGTGTATCACGAGCAAACCAAGGTACTGGTGGGCTATTACACCCAGTGGGCGCAGTCTAAGCAATCCGGTGCCCCTGAATATCGCAAGATAGCCGGTGTTGGACCGGTAGAAGAAATTCGTGACCGCGCGTTTGCCGCGCTGGCACAGTAAGCAGGGTTGTTGATGAAAGCGGACTTCGGTCCGCTTTTTTCATGACCAGAAACTAGTTGGGCATGTGAGATGAACAGCCTAACGGAGGTAGTGAGTTTGTCGTTGTGTAGGTCGTAGTACATCGCGGTATCGATCGATACAGACCGAGCCGCACAGAGACTTATTTTTGTAGCGAACCTTTGGAGGAGATATATGGCATCGCAAGGACTGTGGTTTGCTGTGGTGTGCGGCCTCATCGCCGTCATCTATGGCCTGGTATCCCGTAGTTGGATTCTTAGTCAAGACGCGGGCAATGATCGCATGCAGGAAATTGCTGCGGCGATTCAAGCAGGTGCAGCAGCGTATCTGGCGCGTCAATACCGGACGATTGCTATCGTTGGTGTAGTGCTGACGATTTTGATAGGGATTTTCCTTGATGCCAACACGGCACTGGGTTTTGTGGTCGGAGCAGTGTTGTCAGGCGCTTGTGGCTTTATCGGCATGAACGTCTCAGTGCGTGCCAATGTGCGTACTGCACAAGCTGCGACTCACGGCATCGGCCCTGCGTTGGATGTGGCCTTCCGTGGCGGCGCCATCACCGGCATGCTGGTGGTGGGTCTGGGTCTGCTGGGCGTCTCGCTGTTTTACTACTACATCGGTGGTTTAGAGCATCCAGATTCTGCAACGCTCAAGCCATTGCTTGGTCTGGCGTTTGGCTCTTCGCTGATCTCTATTTTCGCGCGACTGGGCGGCGGTATCTTCACTAAGGGTGCAGACGTCGGTGCTGACTTGGTGGGTAAAGTCGAAGCGGGTATTCCTGAAGATGATCCGCGTAATCCTGCCGTTATCGCTGATAACGTTGGTGATAACGTGGGTGATTGCGCAGGTATGGCAGCTGACTTGTTCGAAACTTACGCAGTGACGCTGATCGCTACGATGGCACTGGGCGCGTTAATGGTGGTATCTGCACCTGGCGCAGCGGTGATTTATCCGTTGATACTTGGCGGTGTATCGATCATTGCTTCTATCATCGGCGTGATGTTTGTTAAAGCAAGCCCTGACATGAAGAACGTGATGCCAGCGCTGTATCGTGGCTTGATAGTGGCGGGTGTGCTTTCGTTAATCGCGTTTTATTTCGTGACTAACATGGTATTCCCTGAGCCTATCACCATGATGGACAATCGCGTGGTGGGTTCCATGGCGCTGTTTGGTTCTTGCGCAGTGGGATTGGTTCTGACTGCTGCGATGGTGTGGGTAACTGAGTACTACACAGGTACAGATTTCGCACCAGTTAAGCACATCGCTCAGGCTTCAACTACCGGTCATGCAACGAACATCATTGCAGGTATCGGCATCTCGATGAAATCGACTGCCTGGCCAGTTCTGTTTGTGTGCGCAGGTATTTTGGTGTCGTATTCACTGGCTGGTTTGTTTGGTATTGCAGTCGCTGCAACAGCGATGTTATCAATGGCCGGCATTATCGTTGCACTCGATGCGTATGGCCCAATCACTGACAATGCCGGTGGTATTGCAGAGATGGCTAATTTGCCTGACAGCGTACGCAACATTACCGATCCTCTGGATGCCGTTGGTAACACGACCAAAGCAGTGACCAAAGGTTATGCGATTGGATCAGCTGGCTTGGCAGCGTTGGTGCTGTTTGCCGATTACACCCATGCATTGCATGCTCGCGGTATTGAGGCCACTTTTGATCTTTCTGATCCGATGGTCATCGTGGGTTTATTTTTGGGTGGTTTGATTCCTTATTTGTTCGGTGCCATGGCCATGGAAGCAGTGGGTCGTGCAGCGGGTTCTGTTGTTGAAGAAGTTCGTCGACAGTTCCGCGAGATTCCCGGCATCATGGAAGGCACAGGCAAGCCAGAGTACGGCAGAGCGGTTGATATGCTGACCGCATCGGCAATCAAAGAAATGATGATTCCTTCGTTGTTGCCTGTTGTAGTTCCTATCGTGGTGGGATTGGTTCTCGGACCGAAAGCACTCGGTGGTTTGTTGATGGGTACCATCGTGACCGGTTTATTCGTCGCTATTTCTATGTGTACGGGTGGCGGTGCTTGGGACAATGCCAAGAAATACATCGAAGACGGTCATCACGGCGGCAAAGGTAGCGAAGCTCACAAGGCTGCCGTTACTGGTGACACCGTAGGCGATCCGTACAAAGATACAGCGGGCCCTGCAGTGAATCCGCTCATTAAGATTATCAACATCGTGGCGCTGCTCATCGTTCCACTGTTGACGGCTAATGGTCTGTTGGGTTGATCGATAGTCTTTAGTTGGTCTGTAGAAGAAGGCAGCTGCGGCTGCCTTTTTCTTTTGGGAGTTATCATTACGTTCTCCCAGCGCATCTTAAGTAGTTGGATTGAGG
>JAULVH010000122.1:6640-14364 GCA_032111105.1 Burkholderiaceae bacterium
ATTCGATCTGGAGTAAGCATGGAAATCAAGAACAATGTCTTCATTATTACCGGTGGCGCATCCGGTTTAGGTGCTGCCAGTGCGCGGATGATAGTCGACAACGGTGGCAAGGTAGTAATCGCCGATGTGCAAGTTGAGGCAGGTGAGAAACTGGCCGCTGAACTCAAGGGTAAATTTGTTAAGTGTGATGTGACGTCTGAAGCCGATGGCCTGGCAGTGGTTGCGGCCGCCGAATCGATGGGAACGTTGGTTGGCTTGATCAATTGCGCAGGTGTTGCTCCTGCAGTTAAAACAGTAGGTAAAGACGGTGCGCATCCGCTGGATGTTTTTCAGCGCGTGGTGAACATCAACTTAATCGGTACATTCAACATGGCACGTTTGGCCGCAGTGTCGATGAGTAATCATGAGCCGAATGCAGCCGGAGAGCGCGGCATCATCATCAACACCGCATCGGTTGCAGCGTATGACGGACAGATAGGGCAAGCAGCTTATGGCGCATCCAAAGCTGCGGTCGTCGGGCTGACCTTACCTATGGCACGTGACTTGTCGCGCAACGGAATACGCGTGATGACGATAGCGCCTGGTATTTTCGAAACGCCTATGCTGTTGGGTATGCCGCAAGAAGTACAAGATGCGCTGGGTCGCATGGTGCCGTTCCCACCTCGTCTGGGTAAGCCACATGAATATGCTCATCTGGCTAAAGCCATCATAGAAAACACCATGATGAATGGAGAGACGATACGTCTTGATGGCGCCATCCGCATGCAGCCGAAGTAAATCGTTTGATCTTTTAAAAGAACGTGCCGGAGGGAAACTTCCGGCATGTTTTTTTTATGTCGCGCTTAGTTGTGTTTTGCAGGAGACGACAACAGCACTCAACGTGTGGCGTGTTTGCCATAGTAGTTCGCAAGACTTTCGATAGTGATAGCGCGCTGTTAGTCTCAAGCTATGGTCGAGCAGCAAAAAACAGCGTTGTTTCTGGCGGGTGGTGGCGCTCGTGCCGCCTATCAGGTCGGCGTGCTTCAAGCTATTTTTTCGCTACTAAGTGAAGTCGGTTGGCCAGCTGAGCGCAATCCTTTTTCCATCGTGTGCGGCACCTCGGCAGGTGCGATTAATGCCACGGCCTTTGCCAGCCGCGCGGATAACTTCGAAGAAAGCATTACGCATATGCTCGCCGTCTGGCGAGAGCTTAATGTTGAACAGGTTTATCGTGCTGATTCCATAGGCGTGATTCGGTCTGGCGCGCGCTGGCTTTCATTGCTTTCTTTTGGTTGGTTGCTGCGTAAGTGGCATGCCCAACCACCGAATTCCTTTCTGGATAATTCGCCACTCGTCGATTTACTTCACAGAATGATCGATTTGCCCCGATTGGACGCGGCCATGGAACGTGGTGCTGTGGATGCTTTGGCCGTATCTGCTTCGTCGTATACGGCAGGGCGCCATGTTATTTTTTATCAGTCGGCGGCAGAAATTACTCCATGGCACAGGGCGCAGCGCATGTCGATACAGCAGCAGATAAGTATTGATCATTTGCTGGCTTCATCGGCTATTCCGCTAATTTTTCCTGCCGTGCCCTTGTACTGCAATGAGCGATGCGAATTTTTTGGTGATGGCTCCATGCGCGATGTGGCGCCAATTTCACCAGCGATACACCTGGGTGCAAATAAGGTTTTGGTTATTGGGGCGGGCAACGTGGGTGTGCAGCGAGATTTCAGCCAGTTCTCCGGATATCCCAGCCTGGCACAAATTGCCGGCCATGCCATGTCCAGTATTTTTCTCGACGGCTTGTCTTCGGATATCGAACGGCTAACCCGTGTTAATGGAACGCTGGCATTGCTCACAGCTGAGCAAATGGCACGGACACCTCTGCGTCCAGTGGAAATGCTGGCAATTACACCGTCCCAGCCTTTGGATTTAATCGCCAGCCGTCATGTGGGGAGTTTGCCGCTGCCGATACGAACCATGCTTGCTGCGATCGGAGCTACTGAGCGGCGCGGAGCTGCGCTGGCGTCGTATTTGTTATTTGAGGCAAGTTACACCCGTTCGCTGATACAGCTGGGACAAATTGACGTGCTCAACCGCAAGAAAGAGGTTTTGCAATTCTTTAAGCCCTCTTTAACTTCCTTAAACGTTCAAAAAAAACATCATTACTCAATCTAGAACGCCTTAATGACCTAAATAAACACCTTCATTGTCGGATCCTGTTTTTGGGCGTTAGGTGAATAAGGACGGGAATAATCACAATTACTGGAGTTGTGACCAAAAGCCGAGTTGTTTGCAGACGGGGCACACCTGGGGTCGATGGTCGCAATTGCGTTGATTTGTTGCAATAGCGCTACTTAGTCATGGCGTACTCAGCGTCAAATTTAAGACAAAGATCCACAGTTATTACCAAATTGATACCTGTATTTATATCCTTCAGGTCGTTCAGGGGTTTTGCCGAAACCAAAGGACAGGTATCATCTCAAGTTGCTGGTGAACAAGTGCTTCGCTAACCTGGATATCAGCAATTAGCTAATAACGTGCGTACGCAATCGTTGCAAATTTAACAAACATCTTAAAAATGCGTGCGTTTTTTGATGCCAAAAAAATACCGTGAACATTTACATGCTCAGCGCGCCCTTGCAGCGCGAGGAAGAGAGCCAGGAAGTTATCCCGGCCAATGGTCTGCTTCGCGCCGTTCCAACGAATGTGGTGCAGTCTATCCGCGCTTTTCGGGTTACCGAACTGCAGGATGAGGCGGTTCGTCTTGGCCAGCATTTTCTTTATGCCCACTGCGGGCAGGCACTGACACGCCAGCAAATGCTGGGCATCATTGCTGAATCCTTTTATCTGCCCAAGCAGTTTGCTAAAAATTATGACGCCCTGACAGAATGCCTCACCAAGGTATTTCACGAGTCTGGTGAGCAGCCGGGCTTTCTGGTGGTGTTAGAGCAACTGCCTTGTACGCAGAAATTTGACAAAGAAGCGCGCGAAAATTTGTTGGATGTATTTCGCGATGCCGCTGATTTCTGGGCCGAGAGAAAAATCCCGTTCCGCGTCTTTTTCTCATTTCAGTAGTCTGCTCACTCCGAGCTGATTAATACCGCTATTTTTATTCCTCATATTGTCGATGGGGCGCTGTTAAAATTCGCGCCATGAAGCGAATAGTTATCCTGATTTCCGGACGCGGCAGTAATATGGAAGCCATGTTGAAAGTGGCCGCGGACCAGCAGTGGCCAGCTCACATCGCCGCCGTCATCAGCAATCAACCGACCGCCGCAGGATTGGATGTGGCCCGAGCGGCGGGCATTCCAACTCAAGCGGTCAATCATCGCGAGTATCCCGATCGCGAACAATTCGATCAGGCGCTAGCGCAATGCATAGATCAGTATTCGCCTGATTTGATTGTGTTGGCTGGATTTATGCGTATTCTGACCCCGGGATTCGTTGCCAAATACGCGGGTCGTCTGATCAACATACATCCGTCGTTACGGCCAAGTTTTCCTGGTCTGCATACTCACCAGCAGGCCATAGACGCCGGTGTCAAAGTGCATGGAGCTACAGTGCATTTTGTCACTGCCGATCTGGATCACGGCCCCATCATCGCGCAAGCGGTCGTTCCGGTTCGTGACGACGATACAGAAGATACGCTGGCAAAACGTGTGCTGGCAGAAGAGCACATCATCTACCCGCAAGCCGTGCACGATTTAATTTTGGGTAGGCTGAGGCTAGTAGATGGCCGGGTTGTAAGTTCTATTGGCACGTAATGCTGAACCCTTTTGGGCGAGATCATCGCCTATTTTTTTCTGAATTTTCTGAAAGTCATAATTTATGAGATTGCCACCTGCAATCATCGCAAGTACGGAAGAAGCCTTGCGAGAAGTGCTGCGTTTTACAGCGGCTGCGGACATGGTGCTCTCTCGCTATTTTCGTGAACACCCACGCTTGGGTGGTCGTGAGCGTGGAGTCATTGCTGAAGCAGTGTATGCATTGCTGCGCAAGCGGTCGCTTTATACGCACCTGGCCGAGTCGGGTTCAGGCTCACAAATGCGCCGACTCGCACTGCTCAGTCTGGCTAACATTGTGGGTGTGGAGTCTATCGCTGGGTTATCAGAACACGAGGCTGCATGGTTAACCGAAGTGATGGCGATAGATGTAAGCAGTTTTTCTGTTCCGCTCAGAACGAATATGCCTGACTGGATATTGAAGCGATTGGTCGCGCAGTTAGGTGAGGATGAAGCGTATCAATTGATTGATGCATTAAATGAGAGTGCGCCTTTAGATCTGCGAGTTAACACCACCAAATCATCTCGCGAAGACGTACAAGCAGAGTTAACGACAGCAGGTATCGTTAGTGAACCTACACCGTATTCTGCTTTGGGTTTACGCATACAAAAAAAACCAGCACTTCAGAACATGCCTTTGTTTAAAGAAGGTTGGGTAGAAGTGCAAGACGAAGGTAGTCAGCTTTTAGCGCAAATTGTAGGTGCCAAACGCGGCGATATGGTGGCCGATTTTTGTGCCGGAGCGGGCGGTAAAACACTGGCCATCGGTGCGGGGATGCGGAACACCGGACGCTTGTATGCTTTTGATGTAGTAGAAAAGCGCTTAGCTAAATTAAAGCCCAGACTTGCGCGCAGTGGCTTATCGAATGTGCATCCAGCGTTGATCGCGCATGAAAATGACGCAAAAATAAAGCGACTGGCAGGAAAACTTGATCGCGTATTGATTGATGCGCCTTGTAGTGGCTTGGGAACATTGCGACGCAATCCAGACATCAAATGGCGACAGACAGAAAACGATATTGAGCAATTAAGTGCAAAACAAGCCTCTATCCTTGCCAGTGCAGCGCGCCTGGTAAAGCCGGGCGGCCGTGTGGTGTACGCAACGTGTAGCTTGCTCGAAGAAGAAAACGAATCCATAGTGGTTAACTTTCTCTCCACCCATGCAGATTTTTTCCTGCGCCCCATGAGCGAGATTATGGCTGAGCAAAAAATTCCTTTAGTAATGGACGACTATCTTCGGTTGCTACCTAACCGTCAGCACACCGATGGTTTTTTTGCTGCGGTACTGGAAAGAAAAGTCTGACACGTGCGTACGGCTTTAAATCGTATGTATGTGGGTTGGCTGCTGCTATTACCCGGAGTATGGGTTTACGCAAAAGAAGCTAACCACGCTCCAGCGATTTTTCCGGCGCGAGGTACGGTGCAGGTAGCCTTCTCGCCGTGGGACGATACCGAGCGTTTATTACTAGAGACAATTGCATCAGCTAAAAATCAGATACTTGTTCAGGCGTATATGCTGACGAGTCGTGCAATCGCTGCAGGTCTGATTGATGCGAGGCAGCGCGGTGTCGATGTAAAAATACTGGCAGATAATCGTCAGCATGAAGAGAGCATAGGCTCGTTGCTCGCCCTGCTTGCACAGAATAAAATTCCTGTGTGGCTGGAAACGCGCTACCGCAATGCTCATAATAAAATTATCGTCATTGACGCTTCCGGTAAGCGGCCGACGGTGATTACAGGAAGTTACAATTTCACCCGCAGTGCCCATACGGTGAATGCAGAAAACCTGGTGATATTTCGTGATGATCGCAACCTGACTGAGCGCTTTGCAAAAAATTGGGAGCGGCACTGGCAGCAGGCAACTCCTTATTTCACCGCTGAAAAAAAATGAATTCGTCCTCTGCTCATAATTTATGGTTAGGACTCCTGGCAGATGTGCAGAGTTCTGATTTTTTATCTCAGCTTTTTATGCTGGCCTTTAGTATGGTCTTAGGCTGGGCAGTATCTACCAGCTGGAGCAAACGATTTTCCAAAGAGTCGGAAAAGTCTGAGGGTCTTCCATTATCTGCCGATAGCTTTCGTGGTGTAGTGACGCCGCTGCTGATAGCGATTTTGATTGAGCTCTGCGTTTTAGTCATCAATCGTTGGCATCACGTGGGTTTACTGCGCGTTGCCGTGCCATTGTTATTGTCGTTGTCATTAATCCGCGCTGTATTTTTTTTGCTGCGGAAAGCCTTCGTCAAGCAAGGTCGTATCGGTCGTTTGATGCAAGCTTTTGAGCATACCTTTGCCTTGATCGTGTGGATAGGTTTTGCGCTCTATGTGACGGGGTTATGGCCAGAGTTGGTGCAGATTCTCGAAGAGACCATGATTCCCATAGGTCGTCATCGTGAATCACTGTTAGTCGTTATTCAGGCCTTGATGTCGGTAGCTGTTACGGTCGTTTTAGCACTCTGGGCGTCCGCTGCACTTGAGCACAAGCTCATGCAGCTGGAATCATTTCATTCATCACTTCGTGTAGTTATAGCGCGCGCAGGCCGAGCATTTTTTCTTTTGCTGGCCATACTCACCAGCCTGTCGTTGGTCGGTATCGATTTGACGGTGCTGTCAGTGTTTGGTGGTGCCCTGGGCGTAGGGCTGGGTTTAGGTTTACAGAAACTCGTTAGCAGTTACGTGTCGGGCATAGTGATTCTGGTTGAGCGTAGTCTTACGCTGGGCGACATCATTAGCGTGGATCGTTTTAAAGGCGAAGTCGTACAAATAAACGCTCGCTGCACACTACTGCGTGGTGCCGACGGATCAGAGACCGTCATTCCCAATGAAATGATGGTTTCTCTGCCGGTACAAAATTTTTCATTGTCAGATCGCCGGGTCAGATTAACGACCGGTTTGATGGTTGCTTACACAACCGACATTGCTTTTTTTGCACAACAAACTCAGCAACTGTTGTTGGGTATTTCCAGAGTTTTAGAGGATCCCGCCCCAGAACTCATCATCAAGAGGCTAGCACCCGAAGGTTTGGAGCTCGAACTGGCGTTTTGGATTCCCGACCCTGAACTAGGCACAACCCGCTTGATCTCTGATGTCAATATGGGTTTGCTTGATTTGATACGCTTGCACAAGGTTCAAATCCCTGCGGTATCAGAAAAAACTCCACAATTTTCGGATCAAACTGACAAGTCATTGATTCATAAGCCTTTATCCGACTAAGTTGCTCTTTAAGAAGCCAACTTAGGTCAAAACCACGTACAATCTGTCTGTTGGGTGACTTGCGTGGCATTAGATGAACGCCCGCTAACCCTTGTTCCACTCTCTGGAGAAAAAATGAGTCTGACCTCTGGCCTCGATCCCGTCCTGGATTTCTTACTGAATGGCTTGACGCACGCATCTGGCTGGCAAATTTTTGTCTACACGCTGATCGTCACGCACATCACTATTGCTGGCGTAACTATTTTCTTGCACCGCTGCCAGGCGCACCGCGCGCTGGATCTGCATGCCATCCCTAGTCACTTTTTCCGCTTTTGGTTGTGGGCGACCACGGGCATGGTTACGAAAGAATGGGCAGCCATTCATCGTAAGCATCACGCTAAATGTGAAACTGAGGAAGATCCTCACAGCCCAGTTACTCGCGGCATCAACAAGGTTGTGTACGAAGGTGCGGAGCTCTATCGAATTGAAGCGCGCAATACTGAGACGATAGAAAAATATGGTCACGGCACGCCAGATGACTGGATGGAGCGCAATGTCTATACCAAGCATTCTGCTCTGGGTGTTTCGCTGCTGCTAGTCGTTAATTTTTTGTTGTTTGGTGTGCTAGGCCTGTCGGTATGGGCGATACAGATGATGTGGATACCCGTTACAGCTGCGGGCATCATCAACGGTATTGGTCACTTTTGGGGCTACCGTAACTACGACTGCAAGGATGCGTCGACCAACATTTTTCCATGGGGCATACTC
>JAULVH010000123.1:0-2978 GCA_032111105.1 Burkholderiaceae bacterium
GGCACTGACCGGCGAACACCTTGACCGAGAGTTCGCGGCTGTATTCACCGGCCATGGCGCGCTTGACGCCCTTGACGATGGTGGAGACTGGGGATCCGTCATTGTCGAATTGTTCAGCGACGTACCGGACTTGAACGCCTTTGCGCTTGAGGAGGTGCTCGTAATACGCCGCTTCGTCAGGGTCTTGAAACCGTCCCCAGCGGCTGACGTCGTACACCAAGACCAATTTGAAGTCGATGGCCCCAGCGTCCACGTCCCCGACTAGCTGCTGCAGTGATTTGAGCCCGCCGATGTTCATACAGCTTTTGACATCATCGGCATAGGTACGAACAATTTCGATGCCTTGTAATCGGGCGTATTCGCGGATTTTGTCGGCCTGGTTTTCGGTGGAGTACTGCTGGTGCTCCGTTGACATGCGGACATATTCAGCGGCGCGAATGCGTTTGGACGGTTCCGTCTGTTCTTCTGTAGCCTCATTGTTTTGCATAGCACCCGATCGTTCAACGTTTGTAATGGATGCTCTCGAGCCTGCGTTTCACTTCGCTGCAAGCCACGGTGTTGATGGTTGTCAGCGTCGACGTACCGGTGAAGTGGTTGCGATGCAGGTGTTCGGGAGCATATTTGGACGCAACGGGAATGCCAGAGGGTCAATTCGTCGAACGAGTTATATCTTTGCACTCGTTCTCTTTGCATGGACAGTGGTGGCACACAGGGGAAATCTTGGCAATCCACTCGTCGCTCTTAGCAGCGCCCAAGTTGGGGGTGAATTCGATTCGGTACAGACCTGACAGCGGAGCCGAAATGATCTCGGAATCGGTGAGCTGCTTTTTCCTGGTGCCTTTTCTGTTGCCTCGGTAGTTGCGCCAGTAATCCGGATTGCGATCCAACCAAGCTCTTTGGGCGCGGGCTTTGTTGTCGAGGTACACCTCCCCGGTGCGTAGCCGGGTTTGCCGCCAGCGTTTGCGCCGTTCTGCCTGGCAGGCCGCAGCAGGCGCAAAATGTTGTGTGCATCAGATTTCTCCATACGAAAATTCGTATGGGAACTGCTCTGCGTCGCCTTAAGCTGGTCTGCCTCGGTAGGCTCGGGCGCGAGTGCTTAGGCCACCGAGGCCAATACTGAGGCAATGGGTGTGCCGGAGTCGGCTATTGAGCGGCTCCATGGTCGATTTTTTTGTTGCTAAACCTCGACTTACGTAAAAAATAAATTAATTTTTGGAAGAAATGGTGCAAAATAGCTGTTTATTCGTTAAATCAAGAGGGTTTTATGTTGCTTGACTTCAGAGTCAAAAACTTCCGCTCCTTGCGAGATGAGCAGACTCTGAGCCTCGTTGCAGCCAAGGACAAGTCGCTGCAAGAGCTCAACACCATGCCATCGGGCATCAAAGCTGCGCCGACGCTCCTTCGCAGCGTGGCTATCTATGGGCCAAATGCGGGTGGCAAATCCAACCTCATCAAGGCGTTGCAGTACATGCGCGCCGTGGTGGCTGAGTCTGCGTCCGTGATGCAGCCTGGCCAAACGTTTAACGTTCAGCCCTTTCGGTTTGAGGCCGTATCGGTAGCCCAGCCAACAGAGTTTGACGTTTCGTTTGTCATCGATGGTGTCCGCCACCAGTATGGCTTTGAGCTCACAGCCCAGCGGATCACCCGAGAATATCTGCTTGTTTACAAGGCTTTTAAGCCCCAGCAATGGTTTGAGCGTCATTACGATGAGGCCAGTGGCAAGGACGTCTACGATTTTGGTACCGGCCTAAAGGGGCCAAAGTCTGTTTGGGAGGGAGCAACGCGTCCCAACGCACTGTTCCTGTCCATGGCGGTACAGCTCAACAGTGAGCAACTGCAGCCGGTGTTTGCTTGGTTTGTGAACCAACTGGCCATCTTCAATGAAATCACCCCCCTAGGCCAGCATTTCTCGGTTGAGATGCTGCGCAAGCCTGATGGCAAACGCGCAATCTGCGATTTTTTGACTTCCGCCGACATCAGCATTTCTGATATCGAGGTTGTGACCCGCAAGGTTTCGGGTCAAGCTGTTCATTTTGATATGGCGGCAGGGAAAACAGAGGTTCGCAACGAGGAGCAAGAAGTTAACGAGTTGCTGTTTCATCACGTCACCGACCAAGGCAAGGCCGTGTTCAGCCTGGGTGATGAGTCAATGGGAACTCGAAATCTGCTGTTCCTGACAGGGCCAGTGCTGGACATTCTGGACAAGGGAATGGTGTTGGTGGTCGATGAGTTGGACAGCAGCTTGCATCCGCTGTTGGTGCGCCGACTGGTGGAGCTGTTTCAGAACCCTGCGGTCAATAAAAAGGGCGCGCAGTTAATTTTCACGACCCATGACACCTCATTGTTGGATCCGGATTTATTCCGACGCGATCAAATTTGGTTTGTTGAGAAAGACCGAGATCAGGCTTCAAAGCTTTACCCGTTGTCAGATTTCAGTCCTCGCAAAAATGAGGCGCTTGAACGCGGGTACTTGATGGGACGTTACGGCGCACTTCCGTTTCTCGGTGATTGGGGTGGTTGAGATCCATGGCCCGCGACAACTCACCCAAAATCCGACAGCGCGCTCAGCTGGAGCGTAAACAGACTCAGCGCGCCAGCTACGACCGCGTTTTGATCGTGTCCGAGGGGAGTAAGACTGAGCCGCTTTATTTCAAGGAAATTAAGAACGCGCACAGATTACAAACGGCAAACGTTGAAGTTCACCCTAGCGCCCTCGGAACTGAGCCCATCCAAGTGGTGCGTTATGCAAAGCAGCTGTTTGAGGCAGGGGATCCACATAAGCGCGTTCGCGCCAGAGCCTTTGAGAAAGTTTTTGCGATTTTTGACCGTGACGACCACAAGTCATATTTTGATGCCCTCAAGCTTGCGGAGTCGCTTGATGGCAAGCTACGCAACGATGCCAAACAGCCAGTTGAATTCAAGGCCATCGCGTCCGTGCCCTGTTTTGAGCTGTGGCTGTTGCTGCACTATGAGGACAT
>JAULVH010000124.1:0-3592 GCA_032111105.1 Burkholderiaceae bacterium
CTAAATCACATATAAATCAAAAAAATTCTTAAAGTCTCTTACTAAAATGACTTGTGTCTTATTTTTGATGTATTACCAAAAAATGGCTTTGTAGATTCGTATTTTCATTACCTACTTCCAAATCACCTCTGTAACCTCTATCTGACGCTTGTCGGGGTACTTATCCCGTAGATATTTAAGAACGCTGGAATCAGACTTGCCTGGCACTTGCGTAGTAATCGATGCAGACATCTTTGCATCGGAATTCGGTTTGCTCAAGTAGGTATAACGGATTAGAGCTTGGGAACTTGACATATTAATTACCACCTATTTACTATTGTGATTTAAATTATCTTGATTTACCTAGATCCCTGAGCTTTGAATGAAGTACATACTATCGCTTTATCACAATCCAGCATAAGTATGAATCTGATTTCCTGATTGGGAATTTATCTGTACATTAAACGACAGAATGATTCGATTTTTATCCCCTTCATATGCCATTGCTTTATGCGGCAAATACGATGGGAAGATAACTAGCATTCCTTCTTCCGGTTGAATATCAATACTACTGTTCTGCAAATAAGAATTACCCATATCCATATATGCTCCCGCTTGGAACTGAGTATAAGGACCGTAAAATCGGGTTACACCATTTAATTCACCCAAAGTAGGATGCTGATGTCGTCGTTCGGCTGCATCTATTTGAATGTAATACACACCCGACCACGAGCAATTACCGTGAGTATGTACGTCATGAAATGCTTGACCATTTTGAATCTGAAACCAGCATCCAACAAACTGTAAATCCATCGATAATTTACCTGCTGGCCATGCATGCTTATTTGCATGCTTAGAGAGATTTTGCACTGAGCCGGCAATGAATTTTAAGAGCATAGAAAATTCAGGTAATTCAATGCGGCTTATCAGGTCATCAGAACTCGCATAAAAATTTTCTAACTTGTTTGAATCTTGCATTGCTCGCATACCAGTAAACGCTCTCGCAAGAACTGGATTGATCACTGGAGCGTCTGGGCAACGCTGCACATCTAATGGTATGGGCCAGAGTGATTGCATCAGCTTTCTGTACAGAGAGGCATAGTCAGTTTCCAGCCGGTTCTTTTTTCAAAGGCTGTCAGATCCTCGGGCGTATCTATGTCAAGTATGAAGCGATCGTTGTCCGTGACATGCTTATGTACTAAATCGGGATGATCATCAATAAATCTGCGGCAACCAATTTTCTGATCAGTAGCCAGAAGCTCTTGAATAATTTCACCGGAAAACACAACGGGATTTCCTCGCTGTCCACATACCTCGGGATACACAATCGAAGTTTCTGGCGGTCGCTTCTTATAGGCAGAAATAAGCTCTGTCAATTCGGCACTGCCGAGTAGCGGCTGATCAGCCAAAACAACCAACACAACATCAAATTTACTACCTAGGGCTTGCAGTCCCAGTCTGACTGAGGATTGCTGACCAGCTTCGGGGTTCGGATTGCGCACGGCAGTGACTGGAAAAGTTTCGACTGCTGGTTCTATTTTGCTGTGGTGGTAGCCCGTGACAACGACTACCTCATCAATACCACCGCCACTCAAAGCAATCAAATGCCGGTTAATCAGTGGCACGCCTTGTAGGCGAAGCAAACATTTAGGGACACTACCCAGACGCGACCCCTCGCCTGCGGCTAACAACACAGCGCCTACCCTTAGACGTTCATACAAACCGCCGCCTTGTTTCAATAAACAACCCATCGACTACTCCCTCGATTTTTATTCAGGCAGATTTTTTGTTAGTTTAAATTAACCAGATTATCCAAGCTCTGCAACGTATTGACTGCCATGAAGCCACTGATTAGATGACGACTTCTCTGCATAGCCTGTGAACTAGGTACTTCCTTATTCGGATGCAACCAAAACAGCTTGGCACCACGCTGTCTAACAGCCTTGATAGCATGTTCCGTCTCTTCTGGCGGATCGGTATCGTAACCGTCAGAAAGAACATACACCAAATCCCTGCTTCCCAAAGCACGACCTACATGTACTTTCAGGAAGGTCTCCATATTGGTCGCTATCTTAGTACCACCGCCAAAACCAAAGGTCACCGCATTAATTTTTTCCTGTACCCGACCGCTGTTGCGGTTGAGTAGCTGGGTAATCTCACTGATTCGAGTATGAAATACGAAAACCCGAGCATTCAATACCTGACTAAAAGCGCGACCTATACGCAGAAAAAAAGGAGCATGGGCTTCCATCGATTTACTGACATCAACCAGCACATAAATACGCGGCATGATCTGATCACGCTGTTTTCTTTTTAGCCTAAGTAGCTCGCCCCCGGTAGATAAGCTCTGCCTAATCGTGGACGGTATATCGATGCGCTGGGTCTGATGAGTATGTATCCATTTACGGATTAACTTCCTGCGAAGTCGCTGCTCTAGCGGACGGATATAGGATTCCAGTTTATCTATATCTTCCGGCATCCATTTCTTAAAATCCTGATGTAAGGGATCGACCTTGCTAGCGCCACCCATTGCCTGCGGGTTCTCAATACCATCGCCCTGACCACCCTGAAAATCTAGTCCAACTGATGGCTTAGCCTCACCAGGCGGGGCTTCCATGTCGGCATGCATCTGCTCGACCAGCTGTCTGAGTGATTTTGTTTTTTTTTGGCTACCGCTACTGCGCGTACTGCCGCGCACCTTATGAGGAAACCAGAATGCATCGAACAGATCGGGGTATTTGCGCCACTGGTCTGCCGTCGAACAAGCAATGCTGCGCCAGCAGGATTTTAGACTAGGGTAATGCTTGGGCTCGAGCTTCATGGTGATGCGAAGCATGGATTCTAGTTCTGCTAAACCGATCAAAAATCCATGCTCTCGCAAATAATCAGCAAAGCCTCGAATTTGCGTGACTGGTAAGCTCGCTAGTACTGAACGCTGCGTCACACTAGCGCAGATCCCCGGCAACGCCGACATCGATGCCGACCCGGCTTTCTGACTGCAGTTTTGAAATAATTTCAGAACCCATCTGCCACTGATCTGATCGGGTTTTTAACAAAGACGATAAGCAAGCGCGAATCATATCCGGATCGTCTGGCACGCTATCTTGTCCCATCGCGCAGAGCACACGCACCCAATCCAAGGTTTCGGCGATACCCGGCACTTTTTCCAGATCTTGTTTTCTGAGTTTCTGCACAAAACTCACTGCCTGCTGCACCAGTACATGATTCGCTTCAGGCACTAGTTTTTTGACAATCTCTATCTCGCGCGGAAGACTGGGGTAATCCACATAGTGGTAAAGACAGCGGCGGCGTAAGGCATCTGATAAATCTCTGGTGCCATTGCTGGTAAGGACAACGATAGGCTTGCTGACCGCGGTGACGGTACCAAACTCTGGCACAGATATTTGATACTCACCTAAAACTTCCAACAAGTAAGCTTCAAATGACTCGTCAGCACGATCAATCTCATCGATCAATAAAACAGCAGGTTTGTCTGATGTAATGGCTTGCATCAAGGGGCGCTTTAGCAAGAAGGCTTCTGAAAACAAATCCTGTCGCAAGCTTTCGCCAACACCCTTCTCTGCTTCACGCAAACGAATTTCCAGTAATTGTT
>JAULVH010000125.1:0-4323 GCA_032111105.1 Burkholderiaceae bacterium
TGGTCAACAGCAGGATATTGCAACCGCTTTGCGGGGCGGCGCAACTCAAGTCGAATTTCTCATACCCTCAATCAATAAGATGAACGATTACATAAAACCAGTATCCATTCCCAGAAAGCTCGAAGGACGCTAAACATGGAAAAGCTGAAAGATGCATTCAAAGTTTGGGACAATGATGCGCTCTCGCCATTCGATCCCATGACAGAAGATGTCGTTATCTGGCTGGGTGATTTCTTTGCACGTACCGGTGCGAGAAAGAGGGTAGCAACCCAATGGATGTATCAAGGGAAAATATATCGAGATAGTAATTGCCCAGTCCCAGTTCCTGACTATTCGGGATTAGTATATCCGACTGAAGATTTTAAAAAATGGATCGTTCTTTGTCCTGATGGTTCGATAAGATTTACGATAAATGTTCCGATAATCAGCTCAGCGTCTATACCGGAGAAGGGTTATTTAGGACCGCCACTGCATTGGAAGGAAGAGCCGTCATACATCATGCACGGAGAAGGAAGCGACGGGGATCGAGATGATTGTCGATTTTTCTTCAATATGCATACCGGTCAATTAGAGAACGTAGAATTAGTCGGGCGCCATTGGTGAAAAAAGATAAAAAATACAGGGTATTCAGTTTTCTACTTTGTAAGCCGAACCTTCTTAACGTAACTAACGTCGGAGCAAATCCGAGCAAGCGCAAACAAGGATGCGAGTAGTAGAAGCAAAATTGCGGGCGCCACACTGGGTGCTGCTGCTGCCACTAGCCTTACAGTGCCACCGGCGCTAAGCTGGTGTCTCACCAATCCTGTAGCGTGCAATTGAATCGTGATTACTGGTGGCGAGATTGCCGCTGGTGATGCATTAGGACCTGCTGGCTTGGGCGTGTTAGGTACAGCCTCGGGCGTTAAAGCAGTCCGCTCGGCAGAGGAAGTGAATGCAGCGATGAGGGCGCGCGGTTGGGAGCCGGCCTGGTCACCGGGAACGCCGGTAATTGAGACAATCCTTCAACCCGGAACGAGGGTCAATATGATTGTTGATAAAAAAACTGCTGAATCTATCAAAGACAAAACATCATTTGCGCCAGGTGGATGGGCGACATTTGACGACGTTAGTTCATTAACGAATGATATGCGCCAGCGGTTAGCAATAAACAGAGATTTTAAGCCCACGTCAAAGGGACCATTTTTTGTAGTCGAAATGGAAGTCACGCAACAAGTGAAATCAAACATCGGATTTGTAGGCGGGCAGACTCAACGTATCGGGATGCTATCTAGAGGAGGTGGCACACAAATTCACTTTGACGAATCCATTAAAGGCGACCATAGAAATTTTTTTATCAGGCCCATTTCACAACCAAAGATTTTGGAATAATGCTCTTTTCATGGATACTATAGTAGACATTCGAAAGGTATGGGACAACGGAATAGAGTCTCCCTTCCCAGCATTAAAGCTCGAAGATATTGATGAACTAAAACAACGTACAGGCGCAAAGCGAGTCGTTGCGTTTCGTTGGCTCTTTAACGGCAAATTACATGAAATTCCCTATGCTCTAAGTGTACTGCCAGACAACACCGGAATTGTCTTCTGTGAAGGTGGGGCTGCGGCCGGAAAACGCTTAATTGTTGTCAATGGCGACGGCACGGAGAGAATGTCGATAGACGTTCCTCGAATAAGGTCAACCTCAAGTCCGGAGAAGGGATATCTATGCCTACCTCCTAGCTCATCCTGCTTCGGTGGTATCGATTGGGGATGCGAAGGGAACGATGGTGATACCGATTATCTTTTTGAGTTTGACTGGAATACCGGTAAGTTGCTGCGTTTCGCTCGACCGTCGCGCCCCTGGTGAACGCCTGAATTATTGCAAAGAGGTTGCGATCACTTGGAAGAACCGCCTGTTTTATTCTGTTCAGGCCAACTCCGTCTAGCAGCACTGCCTGCATTGACTGGTTTACTTCTTCATGCCGACCTAAACCCCGTAGGCATCCAGTAGCCGTAGCTGGGTAGCGCGTAAAGCAACGATGGCTGTCATGGTAGTCGGCGCTATCGATACAACGCTGGCTATCGCTAGTAGCCTGAAAGAATTACCGGACGGGCTACGCACTCGCCTCAATGACTAAGAATCCACTGCACGTTGCGAAGTCGTGATGGATACGCTCGCGATTGCGGGCGCATCGACCGCGATCGCAGGACGACTGCAGGAGACGGGTAGCAAGGCGATCTCAACCGCCCTAGAAAAGTAGGCTGCATTGCACGCGTAGGCGAGAGCAATCGGCAAAATTGCGTTGTTTGCAAGCGGCCCATCGCTGCGACACCGAGAGGGCAATGGCGGTGACACACTCTCGAACAAATCATTGATCTTCGTCAAATTGATGTTCTCACCACGAAAAGATCGAACTCATCTTCCATTGCGGCTTGGATAAAAATATCCTTTGCGCCAGCAAAAAACGTAGAAAGAGAAGTTCGTGTGATCTTGGTGCATGAAGCTCGTTTCGTCAGCTTCTGTGACATCGTCGAGCTTCTCGCGCAGATGTTTTAACTATGCGGTGATACACGTCATCGCGAGCGATCCCTCAAAAAAACCTACCGATGATTGTTCTTGAAAGCGCGACGAAATGATAGGCGAAGAAATTGCAAATTTAAGTCTAAAGGTTGTACGTGAAATGCCTTTGCGGGATGGCGAACGAATAGTGCTTGCGGGTCCTATTGACTACAAATGGCGGCACCTGAGTTCGATAAACCATAATGTTTTCCGACTTGACATGTCAGGCAACATCATCTGGCAAGTACGACGAAAAGAAATTTTGTTCGCAGATTGGGGAAAGCCTGATAAGGCCCCAGTGATTATCGATCCCGCTTTTGCAACCGACGACTGCGATCCATTTGCAAACATGGGAACTCACTTTTTTGTACGACGCCCCTCCGAAGATCATCAACCATATCTTCCAAAGTTCAACTACGAGTATTTTGAGGACTATGCGCCTGGACGCCTTCTTGGGATAAGTACGTATGAATTAGAGTATGACCTAGACCCAGAGACAGGAATAGCAGAATGCACTGGCGTGCCTGTTAACTAAAGAACCGAAGAGGTGTGGTCCAGCTCGCGCCATATGCGTTGGTCCGCTTTGAAAACTTCGCTCAGTCTGAGTCGACCTAAGTCATAACTTTTTATTCGAAAACAGCTTCCGGGAAAGGGTCCATCCCACACACAATTTGAAGAGAACTACACCGATATTGATGCTCGTTGGTAGCCACTTTGGCTTGCAGCCACATGGTAGACCTACGATCTAGACGCCGGAACGGACGTAGTGACATTGCCCCCGCTTGGATTGCATAAGTGAATCCGTAAAATGGAAATTCGAATCCGACCAGTTAGCTGCAGCGATAAATTTGCTGTTGAACTGGATGAATTTTGGCCAAGGGGTGGGTATGTAAAATTTTTGAAAAATTTTTGCAACCACATTGGCGCTGGGTTTTTAGACTGGCAGCAGCGCAACGACTCAGGCGTTGGTCATATCAGCTTTGAGAACGAAGAACTCATCGTCTATTGGTCTGACTTTCCTGACACCTTTTCTTTTGACTGTAGCAGCCAAGTGCAGGCCGAGCGATTAAGGCATCTTGTCGATGAATATCTCGCTGGCTATGCCTGCCACGAATAGGGCCGATCAAGCCGCGTGTCGATCCGTCTGTTCGGGTGCCGCCTGAAGTTGCTCCAATAGCCTCGCCTCTTTTTCTTTAGCGTTACGCAAGTGGCGCTCTTTCACATGCCCATAGCCGCGTATCTCTTCTGGTATGCGCGCGATCTCCGCCACCAACGGCAAAGTTCTAGCATTCAACGAAGCGCATAGCGATGTAATGGTGGCGCAGTACTGCTCGATCAGCGCGCGCTCGCTCTTACGTTCTTCGGTGTGACCAAAGGGATCAAATAAACTACCGCGCAGAAAGCGCAGCTTGGCAAGGATTGGGAACACTCTACCGACCCAACTACCGTAGGGCTGCTTGATCAGATGACCTTTGTCATCGCGCTTGGATAGCAATGGCGGTGCCAGATGGTATTTGATTTCGTAGTCGCCTTCAAACATCGACGCAATGCGGGCTTTGAATGCTGGGTCGCTGTGCAGTCGCGCGACTTCGTACTCATCTTTGTACGCCATTAGCTTGAACAGATAACGCGCCACCGCCTCGGTCAGTTGCAAACTATCGCCTTCAGCGACCACACGTCGCTCGTCCGCGCGAACGCGCTCAACGAAGCTACGATAGCGCTGTGCATAGCCAGCGTTCTGGTACTGGGTAAGGAACTCTGTACGATGCGTGATCAGTTCATCTAGC
>JAULVH010000126.1:0-2877 GCA_032111105.1 Burkholderiaceae bacterium
CAGCGATGAGTGCATGCAGCTCAGGCGTATCAAACTCGGTAATACGCTCGGCTTGGCGCAGCAAACGCGAATCACCCATCTTTAAAATTTCATGCACTGCCATAGCGGCCTCTCACGTATATCAAGGTTGGCGATTCGACAGCCATTCAGCAAACGCTGCTCCGGTTTCTGGGTGCTGCAACCCCAGCTCTACGGAAGCTTGCAGGTAGCCTAATTTAGAGCCGCAATCAAATCGTCGACCCATATAACGATAGGACAATACCGTCTCATACTGCATCAAGGCTTCGATACCATCGGTAAGCTGTATCTCTCCACCCGCTCCTTTACCTAATTTTTCCAGACAAGAAAAAATACGATTCGTCAGTACATAGCGTCCTACCACCGCTAAGGTTGAGGGCGCTTTGTCTGGTGCAGGTTTTTCGATAATGCCTTTGATTTTTTCTAGTCGCTCAGTAAATTTTTCCGTGCTGACTATGCCGTACTGTTTTGTATTTTCGCGTGGCACATCCTGGACTGCTAACAGACTGGCTTGCTCGCGTTCAAATTGAGCAGTCATTTGCGCCATAACGCCGGGGCCACCAGGTTCGCCTTGCATAAAATCATCAGCCAGCAGTACAGCGAACGGATCTTCACCCACAATAGGACGAGCACACAACACGGCATGACCCAAGCCCAATGCCTGCGCCTGTCGTATGTACATGCAATTAATATGGGATGGTATGACTTCACGAACCATCTTCAGCAATTGCTGCTTGTTAGCTGCTTCGAGTTCGGCTTCCAATTCGTAGGCTTTATCAAAATGATCTTCAATCGCGCGCTTATTGCGCCCGGTAATAAAGATCATTTCTGTGATGCCTGCCTCGACGGCTTCTTCAACGGCATATTGAATCAGTGGCTTATCAACGATAGGCAGCATTTCTTTGGGCTGCGCCTTGGTCGCAGGTAAAAAACGGCTTCCCAAACCCGCCACCGGAAATACCGCTTTGGTGATTTTGATCATGAACCCGACTCCACTAATTTTAAGAATTGTTCTTCATTCAGTATCGCTATGCCTAACTCTTCGGCACGCGTAAGTTTGCTGCCGGCTTCTTCACCAGCGACGACATAACTGGTTTTTTTCGAAACCGAACCAGCGACTTTGCCGCCGGCGGTTTCTATCATGGCGCGCGCATCATCGCGACTTAAGGTCGGCAGAGTGCCCGTTAGCACAAAGGTTTTCCCTGTTAGCAGATCATTGCTGTGCTCAGGCTCACCTTCTTCCCAATGTATTCCTGAAGCGCGCAACTGAGCTATCAATTGCCGATTTAATGGATCGGAAAAAAAACTAAGTATGGATAGAGCAACAACAGGCCCGATATCCGTCACTTCCAACACATGAGCCTCATCCGTTGCGAGCAAGGCATCTAGACTACCAAAATGACGCGCTAAGGATTTTGCTGTTGATTCACCTACATGACGAATACCCAGGGCATAAATAAAACGCGCCAGGGTCGTCTGCTTCGATTTTTCTAAGGCATCGAGCACATTTTGTGCTGATTTTTTTGCCATACGATCCAGACCAGACAATGCATCTAAGGTCAGATGATAAAAATCAGCTGGCGTGGAGACGAGTCCTTTATCAACTAACTGTTCTACCAGTTGCTCTCCCAGGCCTTCTATATCCATAGCGCGACGCGAAACAAAATGCAGCAGCCCACCTTTACGTTGCGAAGCGCAAGTAAGCCATCCACCCGAACAACGCGCGATAGCCTCTTCTTCAAGACGTACGATAGGTGATCCGCATACAGGACAATGCGATGGCATGACAAATTCAAGCGCATTACCAGGACGCCGTTCAGGCACATTGGCAACAACCTCAGGAATAACATCTCCCGCCCGTCGCACAATGACGCAATCACCTATGCGTATATCTTTGCGTCTGACTTCATCTTCATTATGCAAAGTCGCATTCGTGACCGTAACGCCGCCTACCGATACGGGCGCCAGACGCGCCACGGGTGTTAATGCACCCGTACGACCTACCTGAATTTCTATATCCAGCACAGTCGTGGTCGCCTCTTCTGCAGGAAACTTATGAGCGATAGCAAATCGTGGGGCTCGTGAAACATAGCCTAAGGTTTTTTGCTGTTCCAGATCATCAATTTTGTAAACAACCCCATCAATCTCGTAAGGGAGTTGTGCGCGACGTTGTCCTATAGCGGCATAAAAATCCAGCAAGCCTTGTGCGCCAGATACCACGGTACGTTCCACACAGACAGCAATTCCCAGGCTCTGATACCAGTCAAGTAATGCGGAGTGACGTAGTGGCATGGGCGCGCCATCCAACCGCCCTATTCCATAGGCAAAAAAACGTAAACTACGTTGCGCTGTTATGCGTGAATCAAGTTGACGCAAGCTACCTGCAGCAGCATTGCGAGGATTAGCAAATTCTTTTTGGTTAGCTTCACGCTGGCGTTGATTGAGTTTGGCAAAATCTGCTTTAAACATCAGCACCTCGCCACGCACTTCCATCAACGAGGGCGGATTCGTCGTTTGCAACTTCAACGGTATAGATCGTATCGTACGAATATTTATCGTGACATCTTCGCCAGTGTATCCATCGCCGCGTGTGGATGCTTGCACTAACACCCCATGCTCGTAGCGTAAATTAATTGCCAGCCCATCAAACTTTAGTTCACAGAAGTATTCGAAGGATTCTCCATCCAACCCTTTTCTTACTCGCTCATCGAAGTCCCTTAATTCCTGATCGGAGTAGGTATTCGATAAGGATAACATGGGGAATTCGTGCTGAGCAGATTCAAAAACCTTAGTCAGGCCACCACCGATGCGTTGCGTTGGCGAGTCGGGTTTTTTAAACTCTGGAAATTCCTTTTCAAG
>JAULVH010000127.1:0-2378 GCA_032111105.1 Burkholderiaceae bacterium
CTCACCTGCGGAATTTTTATCACAGCCTATGCACTCAACAACAAAGCCATAGCGCAGGCGCACCTTGCTACCCGGGTAAAGGCGAAAGTAACCTTTCTCCGGCACTTCCATAAAATCTTCGCGTTCAATCCAGAGCTCGCGACTGATAGGGAAAGTACGATTCCCGCGTTCGGGGTGATGCGGATGCACGGGGGCTGAACATTCTTCTGTTTGGCCCTCGGGATAGTTATCGATGATCAGCTTCAGAGGATTAAGTACAGCTACAGTACGTGCGGCTTTGGCGTCGAGGTCGTCACGCAGCGCGCCCTCAAGAATACTCATGTCTATCCAGCTATCCGATTTAGCAACGCCTATGCGTTCTGCAAAAAGCTGTATAGATTCAGGCGTGTAGCCTCGGCGTCGTATGCCGACTATCGTAGGCATACGCGGATCATCCCAACCATCAACAATTTTTTCTTCGACTAGCTGCAGCAGTTTACGTTTACTCGTAATAGCAAACGTTAGATTCAGACGCGCAAATTCATATTGATGTGGCAGCGGTTTTTTAAAGAAACCACCTTCGGTCAGACGTTCGAGTATCCAGTCATAAAACGGGCGATGATCTTGAAATTCTAGTGTGCAAATAGAATGCGTAACATTTTCTATGGCATCCGATATAGGGTGCGCATAGTCATACATGGGATAGATGCACCATGTGTCACCGGTGCGGTGATGATGTGCATGACGTATGCGATAAATTGCCGGATCACGCATATTCATGTTGGGTGCAGCCATATCGATTTTTGCGCGCACTATGTGCTCGCCGTCTTTAAATTCACCCGCTTTCATGCGGCGTAGTAAATCAAGAGACTCTGCTGCAGGACGATCACGAAAACGCGAATTTTTACCCGGCTCACTAAAATTGCCTCGATTAGCAGCCATCTCTTCGGCGCTTTGGCTATCGACATAAGCATGATTGGCAGTTACCAGCCATTCGGCCATGGTGTAGAGCTGATCGAAATAATCGCTGGCAAAATACTGATGATGATCATCACCGTGTTGCCAGGTAAAACCCAGCCATTCGACACTATCGATGATGGTGTCTACGTATTCCTGGTCTTCCTTGGTTGGGTTGGTGTCGTCAAATCTGAGGTGGCAGCGACCTTGATAATCACGCGCCAATCCAAAATTGAGGCAAATAGATTTTGCGTGTCCAATATGGAGATAGCCATTGGGCTCAGGTGGAAAGCGGGTGATTACAGTAGGCAGTGGTTTGCCTTGTGCATCTGTCCGTCCGGCGTATTTACCGCTTGCAGTATCGGCATCAATAATGCCGCGTAAAAAATTGGACGGCGCGCTGAGTGCGCCGTTGTTGCTGTCATTGCCCATGGATGTGGAAGCCGGAAGGAAGAAATCAAAGTGCGATTTTACCGTAGCCTACAATCTACGCATGAGTGATCTTAGGAGTAAGGCTGATGTGGACCTATCCCAGAGTACTGGCGCACCGCGGAGGAGGTGTTCTTGCACCAGAAAATACGATGGCCGCCTTGCGCAAAGGTTTTGCCATGGGTTTTCGAGGGGTTGAGTTTGACGTCATGGCAACACGCGATGATGGCCTCGTGCTTATGCATGATGATGCTCTGGGGCGCACCGTTGCGGGCAAGGGCAGCATAGGCGAGATGAATTTGAGTGATTTGCTGGCCGTGGATGCCGGACGCTGGTTTTCTGCAGAGTATGCGGGGGAGGTTGTACCGACATTTGCACTGGCAGCCCAGTATTGCTTAAGTTCGGGCATTTTTATGAATGTCGAAATCAAGCCGGTTCCCGGACAAGAAGCGCGCACAGCAGAGCTGGTAGCGCAATTTTGCAAGGGACTGCCGGCAGGTAGCGTGCTGTTGTCATCTTTTTCGCTCGATGCGCTGCAGGTTGCAAAGCAGTTGGCTCCGGCGGTGCCGCGCGCGTGGTTGGTTAAGTCTGTGCCCCATGATTGGTCAAAAACATTAGCTATGCTGGGCTCCACTACACTGCATGCGCAGGCAAAAAGTCTGAATGCTTCAACCATTTCGGCCCTCAAGGCCAAAGATATCAATCTGCTTGCTTACACAGTCAACGACCCCGAGCACGCACGTGCTTTGTTTGACATGGGTGTGGATGCGATTTGCACTGACAAATTAGATCTAATCGGGCCAGATTTTTTCGATAGTCCGTAGATTCATTAATTTTTCGGCAATTCACCTGCCCGCAGCCCGCTCAGGGCTTAGTCTGCAGAGTGGGGTTCACGTATAATCGTTGGCTTTCCTAACGGCCTGCAATCCCTCACTTTGCTGGCCTAAAACTGCGCCACCACGTCCCCATGAACTCGTCCGACATACGCGAAAAATTTCTCTCCTTCTTTGCTT
>JAULVH010000128.1:0-3013 GCA_032111105.1 Burkholderiaceae bacterium
CCAGGCAATACTGATCCAGAAAAGCGGCCAATTTGATGAGATGTGCGTCGTCGTGCTGAGGATACAACTGCCAAACCAAGGGCTGCTGTGCCCAATGAGCACGCACCAGACTGTCCTCCCCGCGTACAAAATTCACATCACAACTCCATAGCAAGCGATCGTAATCATCTGGCTCTAAAAAAGGAATGATCCTGAGTGTGAGCTGACCTACGCTTACCTGCCTGCCCGCAGACAAATCAGCCCCCATCAATGAGGTCAGTGCATTTCCCGCTACACCTTCGGGAATCAAACACAGCGTCGGTGGCCCCGAGCGCATCGATAGCAATAAGGCCTCAATCGGTGCTTGTTCATAGCAAAACAATGAAACTAGTCGCCTATCTGACAGCGCATCAACACCCAGCTTTTTTAGAAACGCTGCTCGCTGCGCAGAAGTAAATGCCGAACGTGCTTGCAGCAAGCCGTCTTCTCTGAGCAGCCCACCCGATTCGGGCACAAAACCAGGGAAAAAGAAATACTGCGTTAACGGCAGCCGTGGATGTGGCGAGGGCAAACCATGACTGTGCACCGCCCATGATTCAGCCGACAGATACTCCAGATTGATCCAAACTGGCGCAGTTTCGGCTAGTACCATGCGAGTAAGCATTGATTCAGAAAGTCGGCACCCGAATGCTTCAATGACTAAATCAGCGGGCTGATAGTTGACTTCGGCTTGATCGGTCCACGCAAGGAGGGTAAACCCATCAAGCATCTGCTCGGCTAAGGAGTCATTCAGCGTTGGTCGTAAGCGCTTAAGACGCACGAGATCATTAATCCACAGCCGGACCGACATCCCAGCCGCAGAAAGCGCACGCGCTAATCGCCAACTCACGCCCGCGTCACCGAAGTTATCAATAACATCGCAAAAAATATCAGCCGACTTTAGAAGATTCATGCGATTGACTATCAACTCTCGTTAATTCAGATGCGGTTATCAGACTACCGCTGCAATGGGGCTTTTCTTCAATAACGGATTAAAAATTAAAAGACCAGACGCTAAGCGAATAATTAGCATCATCCTAATTATCGGTGACGAACATCTTTTTCCATAACATGGCAAACTAATCAGGTTGTTACACTTTAAATAGTGTAACTCGCGCACACACACCCCCATAAAATTACGAGGCTTTGATGAAACGATTTTTTTTATTGCAGGCGGCTATTGCCCTGCTGGCTGCCGGTCCTGCGATGGCAAAAGATGCTGATGTTTGTGGCGAATATACAAGCGTCGATATCGGCGAAACTCGCATAGAAATGGGTGGCAAGACAACCTTTATACATTTTCGCTCGGCGACTCAAATGTTCTCAACTGAAGGTTCACGCTTTCATCAGCTCAGTGGTCAATGCACAGGTGGTGCCGTCGTCTACTCAGACGGTAGCGTAGAAGCCGAAGGTTTGTGCGCTGTTGAAGACACCGCTGGCGATGTACTGACCTATGCATTCACTCAAGGTCGTACTGCGCGCGCAGGTAAATTTATGCGCAAAGGTGGCACTGGAAAATTTGCCAATTCACGTGAAACAGGCTGGTACAAACCTATCAGCCTCAATGGTGAAGTGACTACCGGAAATTGGGGCGCTAAAGACGGGTGTAAATAAGATGATTTCGGCGGTGGCTTATGTTTCGGCCGCTGCCTGCCGCAGTGCTCCTTCAAACACATCCACTGGCTGTCCGCCCTGCACTAAATAACGCTGATTGATAATCACCGCTGGTACAGAGTTAATTCCTTGCGATATGTACAGCTGCTGACTTTGCCTTACCTCGTTGCGGAATTCATCGCTACTGACTATCTCACTGGCTCGCGTACGATCTAAACCTGCACGTTCCACCGCATCTAGCAGCACCGCATGATTCGAGGGATTTTCACCTTGTGTGAAGTACGCTTCTAGCAATGAACGTTTTAGCTTGTGCTGCGCGTCGCTACCCGCTTCTACTTGCGCCCAATGCAGCAAACGATGCGCATCAAAGGTATTGTAAATTCGCTTACGGCCTGCCTGATTGAAGTGAAATCCCACTTCTTCACCACGTTGCGCTATTCGTTGCTGATTAACTGCCACCTGCTCAGCTGACATCTGATATTTCTGTGACAGATGTTCAACGATATCTTCACCATCGGATCCCATGTGAGGATTCAACTCAAATGGCTGAAAATGAAGCTCAACGGTGGCTTCATCTTTAACTAATTCAATCGCCTGCTCCAGCGATGCCAAGCCCACTGCACACCTGGGACAAGCAATATCGGAGACGAAATCAATTCTTATGGGTTTCATTATGAGCGAGTGATTAGTAAATTTAACTTCAGGATCCTAGCATGACTAACTGCTCACGACCGCGAGTAGCCGGTATCATTAGGTAATCGCGACTTTTCCCTAATAATCTCCGAGTAAACTCATCATGAAATCGCCCCTGAAATCCTTCCTCTTGTGGGTATGTCTGCCCTTTAGCGCATTAGCGGCTGATCCAACCACGCCTATGATTGATATCGAACCTAAATTACTTAACCCACCCCCCCAAGCAAGCCAGGTAGTCATGCCCACTGAAGATACTCATGCGACAGCAATGCCCGGCTCCGCTTCAGATGATTTTGCCTTTGTGAACAAAGACCCCAAGGGCGGCGGCCCTGTAACTCGGGCTGAATCAGCCTTGCCACATTTAGAGGGTTTCTAATTACTACCTGGGCGCGGAGCAGTAATTACCCATGACTAGCTGCGCTATTTATCAAACTGTAAGAACAGCATGAAAAGTTTTCAAAAATGAAATCTCCTTCCAAGCGCAAAGCACCCTCCTCGCGCGCCAGGCCAGCCCAGTCGAGTGAGGGAGGGACTGGCGCGTCGTTGGCATTAGTTGCTAACGGTCAGTCAGGGATCGTGGACAGCAACAGCGGTATGGAGAAGGTGCTGGAGCTGCAGGAGAAGGTGCTGCAGGTGAGCTTGTCCCGGAATGTGGCCGGGGTGGGGTGGGGTGGGGTAAGGGGTGGCA
>JAULVH010000128.1:3023-12323 GCA_032111105.1 Burkholderiaceae bacterium
CTTGCTATGGCCAGTTCGGTTCTGGGTGCTGGCACTCGACTGCAAGGCACGCTGCAAGTTGAAGAGAGCATACGCATAGATGGTCGCCTCGAGGGCAATATAGAGCAGTCAGCGGGCGAAACCCAATGGGTAATCATAGGTCCAACCAGTGAGATCGTCGGTGATATACGCGCTCAAAATATTCGTGTGGCAGGCAAGATCGTCGGTAACATTATCGCCAGTGGTAACGTGGAATTAACCAATGGCGCAGAAGTTCGCGGCAACATCAGGCATGGCGCCATAACCGTCGAACCTGGAGCCAGCGTGCATGGCCAATTAATCGCCAATAACTATAACGATGCCCCCACAACCAGTTCAAGCACCCCTGCCGGGACAGATCCGGCTGGCTAAACCAAACGTGTCTTTTCTGACATGCTTGCTATCTCGTTTGGTTAGGCGCGAGAACAGCACCAAGCTACTCTATAATCAAATTGTCCCGTACGTGTGACGGATTACACCCAAACGCAATGACCCATACTAAACACGTTGTGATGCGATCACTACTGGTCTCTACACTAGCCATGTCTCTGCTGGCGCCAGCTCAAGCGGCTGTCTATCGCTGCACCATCACCCAAATGCGTGGTAATGATTTCGTCTGCCGTGAATACCCCAATCTGTGCAATTTCGTCTTTATCGTTGATGAATCAACAAAAAAAATATCCCGCAAAGATGCAGAGCAGAAAAATTTGGTCCCCGTCGTCACAGATAAATGGGACGACAAGCTGATCGTTGCACACGAAGATCAGAACCGAATCGACAATCGTTTTATCGAGCAGTATTTTTACAAAATCGAACTCGGCACGGGTAATTTTTTGATGGCCAATGAATACATGACTAACACTGGCCGATATCTAAGCCAAGAGGACATCAACTTAGCTGACAAGCGGAGTTTTTCTTACTACAAGCCCAAACTCTTTTCGGAAAAAGGCCGTTGCAATCTCAAAGCTAAAGACTAACTCAGCTCCCCAACATAATCGATCAGCCAGGTTCATTGCCTAAGCCAGAGCACTAAAATAAACACGCTTGCGGCGCTCACTCACTAGCTAACCCGAATGATCACTGTGCTTACTTAGCACGCGCTATACGTATCATAGTTTCAAGTTTATTTATCGGAGCGGCGATCAACGCCGATAACATCATGTCGACTCAACCAGCACGCCGCTACCGCTACTACGATTTGTTGCTGGTGGCCTTTGTTACCGTTTTGATCTGCTCAAATCTGATAGGCGCAGGCAAAGCCGCCGTTATTACCCTGCCCGTGCTCGGTGAAGTCACCTACGGTGCAGGCATACTTTTTTTCCCAATTTCATATTTGTTTGGCGACATACTGACTGAAGTCTATGGCTATGCCCATGATCGTCGGGCTGTATGGGCAGGATTTGCGGCATTAGCATTTGCTGCAATGATGTCATTAGTGGTGGTGTCGCTAACGCCCGCCGGTGGCAACTACATGAGCAACTACCAGCAAGGATTAGAAACCGTATTTGGTAATACCTGGCGCATCGTCATTGCCTCCATCACCGCCTTCTGGGCTGGCAGTCTGGCCAATGGCTATGTCATGGCGAAAATGAAAATCTGGAGTGGTGGCAGACACCTGTGGATGCGAATGATAGGCTCAACCGCAGTCGGCGAAGCATTGGATTCTTCGCTTTTTTATATCATGGCTTTTTATGCCATCTGGCCAATAGAGCAGGTTATATCAGTCGCCATCGCACAGTACTTCTTAAAGACCGGTTGGGAAGTCATCATGACACCCGTGACCTATCGTGTTGTTAGCTGGCTCAAACGTCAGGAAGAAGAAGACTACATGGACATAGGTACTGATTTCACACCATTTCGAGTTCGCGTGTAGGGCATAAAAAAATGCCCTCGCTTCCGCTAAGAAGCAAGGGCATCGTGTCAGACACGATTAATTACTTTGCCATAGCTGGCTCTGCCATTTTTTCTAATGCCGTTGCCAGGTGCTGTACTGTACGGTCGATATTCTGCAGCTTTTCCAAACCAAACAAACCAATTCGGAACGTGCGGAAATCAGCGCGTTCACCCACTTGCAGTGGCACGCCAGCCGCTGTCTGCAAACCTAATTGCATAAATTTTTTGCCATTCTGAATATCAGGGTCTGTGGTGTAACTCACCACCACACAAGGTGCTTGATATCCAGGAGCTGCAACACTCGTCAAACCTTTTGACTCAAGTAATTTGCGAACCTTAACGCCCAACTCTTCCTGATTTTTTTTCAGAGTGGCAAAGCCAGCTGCCTGCGTTTCTTTCATGGTGTCGCGCAAAGTGCGCAACGAATCCGTAGGCATCGTCGTGTGATAAATGTGTGAACCTTTTTCGTAGGTTTCTATGACCTGCAGCCATTTTTTCAAATCACATGAATAGCTAGTGCTGGTGGTAGCGTCAATTTTTTGTCGTGCACGCTCGCTCATGGCAATCATTGCGCAACAAGGTGAACTGCTCCACCCTTTTTGTGGCGCACTAATAACCACATCAACCTTGGACGCCACCATATCTACCCACATGGCTCCGGAAGCGATGCAATCGAGTACAAACAGACCATCCACCGATTCCACAGCTTCACCAACAGCGCGCAAGTAATCCGGCGGAAGTATCATTCCAGCAGATGTCTCTACATGAGGAGCAAATACAACCGCAGGTTTTTCTTTACGTATCCAAGCGGTTATTTCTTCAATAGGTGGCGGCGCATAAGCGCCCTCAAATCCTTCTTCTGGCTGACGTCCCTGAATCACATGCAGCTGATCGGATATGTGGCCCATCTCAAAAATTTGGGTCCAGCGGTAGCTAAACCAGCCATTGCGAATCACCAGGCATTTGTTACCTGTAGCGAACTGGCGGGCTACCGCTTCCATGCCATAAGTACCACTGCCAGGCACGACCAACGCTGATTTAGCGTTGTAGACTTCTTTAAGAATTCTCGATATGTCCGTAATAACGCCCATGAAGGCTTTTGACATATGGTTTAACGAGCGATCGGTGTACACCACCGAAAATTCGAGTAGTCCGTCCGGATCGACGTTGGGAAGTAAACCTGGCATGGCACATCCTGAAAAATAAATAAGGCCTCTGAGGCCCAATCGCGGAGTAATTACACCCCGGCCTGACACGTAAGTTTAACAGAGCTGATCTTTTCCGCAGGCTGACGCGCCTCAGCAATATATTGATTACGTAATTAGCAATGCGTGTGAGGTATAGAATTCGCTGCAGGACGCGATAGATCAAAGCTCCTACACTGATCTGTTACCAAAAATATAAATTTTTTACTACGAACGGAATACACCATGCGCGCAGCTGTTTACACAACCAAGGGACCCGCAGCCGATGTGCTGCACGTGATTGAAAAATCAGATCCTGAACCAGCCGCTGGCGAAGTAAGAGTCAAGCTCGCCTTTAGCGGCGTTAACCCATCCGATGTGAAGTCTCGCGCTGGTGTATCAGCACGTGGCAATGGCTATCCTGAAGTTATCCCTCACAGTGATGGCGCGGGCACCATAGACAAAGTCGGCCCCGGCGTTGATTCCGCATTACTAGGACAACGCGTGTGGGTATTTAATGGCCAGTGGGACAGGCCCTTTGGTACTGCTGCCGAATTCATCACCCTACCTGCTGCGCAAACCGTAGCCCTACCTAAAGACATCTCATTTGAAACGGGTGCATCGATCGGTATACCGCTGATGACCGCCATGCATGCAGTACAGTCGTGCGGATCCTTGATAGGCAAAAGCGTACTGGTGCCGGGCGCTGCAGGAAGTGTGGGGTTTTATGTCACCCAACTAGCGCGCATGGCCGGCGCGCGCGTGATTGCCATCATCAGCACAGAGCAAAAAGCGCAACTAGCAAAAGACATAGGAGCAACTGACATCATCAATTACAAAACCGAATCAGTCACCGACAGGGTACATGCCTTAACTGATGGGCACGGTGCCGACGCCATTATTGATTTGGATGCCGCCACTCATGCACCTCTCTATGGCAGCCTGCTTGCATTTGATGGCAAAGCCGTTGTGTATGGCTCCAACCAACCACAAGTGACCATGCCGTTTGGACCGATGATTATGGATTTCATCAGCATCTATTATTTCATCGTTTATAAACTGCACACACAAGCCATGCAAGAAGTACTGGCTGGTGTGAACGCTGCATTATCTGCGCCTGGCTTCAAACATCCACCCACCAGCATTTATCCGTTGGCCGATATCGTCAAGGCCCATCAACAAGTCGAACGTGGAGCCAATGCCAAGGTATTGATTCAGCTATAACCATGGCTGTTGATCATTTCGGCAAAGTCGCAGTGAGCTACGCAGAGCATAGGCCTAGCTACCCTGCCGGCTTGTTTAGTTGGCTTGCCCACGAGTGCGCGTCTCATGACATGGCGTGGGATTGTGGCGCGGGAAATGGCCAGGCATCGATTGCGCTGGCCAATCATTTCGACAAAGTCATTGCTACGGACTTAAGTGATTCTCAAATCACCAATGCTAAAGCGCACGCACGTGTTGATTACCGAGTCGCCCCCGCAGAAGCCAGCGGACTCCCCTCCTCTTGCGTCGAGATAGTCACGATTGCGCAAGCCTTGCATTGGTTTGATCTGGAAAAGTTTTATAGCGAAGTAAAACGTGTGCTTAAACCCGATGGATTAATTGCCGCCTGGAGCTACGGCATGATCGTGGTCACCAATGATGCAACGAATGACTGCCTTCAGCATTTTTATCATCACGTGATAGGCCCATATTGGCCATCCGAACGCCACCACGTAGAAAATGGTTATCGCGATCTGGCTTTTCCATTTGAGCGAATTAAAACACCAAACCTAACTATGAACGTAGAGTGGACACTCAATCAATTGTTAGGTTATTTACGCAGCTGGTCAGCTTCAGCACGCTATCATGCAGCCACCGGCATCGATGCGGTTGATGAACTTAGCCATCAGTTAATCACTACGCTGCCAACTCCTGCGGAATCCATCGAGGTTCAATGGCCGCTATCGATACTGGCAGGAAGATGAAGATTAACCGCTAAGGCATCAAACTACCATTTCGACTTTGAGGCAAACACAATGCGTATGCATTTTTTAAAGATCATCGTTCTGACGCTGCTAGGCTTGTGCTCTATCCATCTACACGCTGAGCCACTGCGTTTTGTTTGCCGCGGCTGGGCGCCGCTCTATCTCAGCAGTTGGACGCCAGAAAATCCCATACCCACCGATTTCGACATGATGAATCTCGAAGCTGATGAAGCTACAGGTATGGTGCGTGTTGATCTTGCCATGGTAGGTCGTTTGTTGTTTGCAGCGTCCATAAGCGACTACGCCGTCAAGGCGGCTATCCCGTACAAACGTATGATGGTCGATGACTACATCGAAATTATCGATTTTTATTACAACCGTCCCAGCGGTGAGATCCTCATTACCGCCCTGGAGAAAAAAACTCGCAAAGGACACCCTTTGTTCAAAGGTAAATGCGGTCGCCTCAAACCCATGAATTTTGAACCGATACCACCAAGCCCGATTCAAATTCGGTAGTTTTAGGATAAACAATATGCTTGGCGTCGACATGATTTACAACGCAACCAAACTCGCATTTAGCTGAAATCATGCAACCAATCTGACGATATAACTACTGTGTTCGTTTATCAACAAACTCAAAGGCAGCTGAGCATCTTCATGCTGACATTAAAAAAACCATACGATTAATTCAATAAATACGCCTGGTTGAAACAGATTTTGTCGCATCAGCTCGCTTGCTGGCTCCGGCGAAAAATCTCCTGAGCCAGCAAACCAATGAAGCGCTTACATCTGAGGATTGAGCTTTTCAGTTTTTGAATGCAGCTTGTTCAATGCCGCCAGATACGCTTTAGCAGACGCCACTACAATATCCAGATCGGCCCCTACTCCGTTCACTATGCGGCCACTTTTTGATAAGCGCATGGTGACTTCACCCTGTGATTGCGTGCCAGTAGTAATGGCATTGACTGAAAATAACAAAAGCTCTGCACCGCTCTTTGTTTGAGTTTCGATAGCATTTACTATCGCATCGACTGGGCCGTTACCATTACCTTCGCAGGTAACTTCTTTGCCTTCTATCGAAAAAGTCACGCGGGCAGCCGGCTTTTCACCGGTCTCAGATTGCTGAGACAGAGACACAAAATTATAGTGTTCGCGATCATGTGAATGCTGCTCATCTGATACCAGCGCCATGATGTCTTCATCAAAAATTTCTGATTTACGATCAGCTAACTCTTTGAATCGCGCAAATGCAGCATTGATTTCGGATTCTGAATCAAGGGTGATACCTAATTCTTCAAGACGCTGCTTGAACGCATTACGACCTGAGAGCTTACCTAAAACAATTTTGTTCGCACTCCAGCCCACGTCTTCTGCGCGCATAATTTCGTAGGTGTCACGTGCCTTGAGTATGCCGTCTTGATGAATGCCTGATGCATGTGCAAAGGCATTCGCACCCACCACGGCTTTATTTGGCTGAACTGCGAAGCCGGTAATTTGTGAAACGAGCTTGGATGTCGGCACAATTTGGGTGGCATCAATACCCAATTCAAGTTTGAAATGATCTTTACGTGTACGCACTGCCATGACGATTTCTTCTAGCGCAGTATTACCTGCGCGCTCGCCTAAACCATTGATAGTGCATTCGATCTGCCGTGCGCCACCTATCATCACACCTGCCAATGAATTAGCTACCGCCATACCTAAATCGTTGTGGCAGTGAACTGACCAAATGGCCTTGTCTGAATTAGGAATGCGTTCACGCAGCGTTCTGAGCATGTTGCCATAGAGCTCAGGCACTCCATAGCCTACGGTATCGGCAAAATTAATCGTGGTGGCACCCTCAGCAATAACACCTTCGAGTACGCGACAAAGAAAATCCATATCCGATCGACTACCGTCTTCTGGGCTGAACTCAACATCATCAGTAAATTGACGTGCATAACGTACCGCCTGGCGTGCTTGCTCGTACACCTGATCAGGTGACATACGCAGCTTTTTCTCCATATGCAGCGAAGAGGTAGCGATAAATGTGTGTATGCGTTTACGGGATGCTGGCGCGAGAGCCTCAGCTGCTCTGGCGATATCTTTATCATTGGCGCGCGACAAAGAACACACGATGGATTCTTTGATAATGCCGGAAATCGCTTTAATCGATTCAAAATCACCCGGTGAAGCTGCCGCAAAACCTGCTTCGATGACATCGACTTTCATACGCTCTAGCTGACGCGCAATCCGTATTTTTTCGTCTTTAGTCATTGACGCGCCAGGTGACTGTTCGCCATCGCGCAATGTGGTATCAAAAATTATGAGTTTGTTTGAATCGGCCATTTCGGGCTCCTAGAGTAAATACGAACTGCGGATATATTTTCACCTGCCCGAGGCATTTTTGCCTGAGCGAAGGAAAACACAAATTGTGGGGTATGGGAGTCTGCGCGCTTAGCGCAGTAGATATAGCAGCAGCAACCCAGACGGGCTGGCTGAGGAAAAGCGTGAGTGACTTATATAAGTACCGAACATGCGACAAAGAATAAGGGGATTTGCTTAAAAGCGCAACCTAACCGTTTCTATGAGGCCAATAGGTAGCGCCTGTCGTTATTTTTCACCACCGGGATCATCGCTGGTCTCAACGATACTGACCGGCTTGCCATTGAACCAGTGCCAGAAGAATACGCCATAGCCTGACAAGCCATAAATCACAAATAAGCTAAACAATACCTTGGGAGGATCGCTCGATACCGCCACAAAAATCAGCACTATCAGGAAGATCGCGATGAAAGGGACTGATTTTTTGAAGTTAACGTCCTTGAAACTATAAAAAGGCACGTTAGTGACCATGGTAAGGCCCGCATAGACGGTGATAATCCATGACAGCCAGCGGAAATCTTCACCCGCAATACGCAAGTCATCCAGCAACCAAATGAAGCCTGCAACCAGTGCGGCGGCAGCCGGACTAGGCAATCCCTGGAAAAAACGCTTATCAACAACGGCAATATTGGTATTAAAGCGCGCCAGCCGCAGTGCCGCGCCGGCGCAGTAAACGAAGGCTGCCAGCCAACCTAGCTTGCCCATGCCGCGTAAAGACCATTCATAGACAATCAGCGCTGGCGCTGCACCGAAGGAGACCATGTCCGACAAGCTGTCGTATTGAGCACCAAACTCACTCTGGGTATTGGTCAGGCGGGCAACCCGGCCATCGGTAGCATCCAACACCATGGCCGCAAAGATGGCTACGGCTGCGTTGGAGAACTGGCCATTCATGGCCATCACTATCGCGTAAAAACCGCAAAATAATGCGGCTGTAGTAAACGCATTGGGCAGTAGGTAAATACCCTTACTGCGCAAAGGCGATGAACGGGGAACGCCGTCGTCGGGTGGTGGTACCCGCCGCATCGGATATTTTTGCAAACGGAAAGGCCTGGCTTGCGCCGACTTGGATTTGTTTTTGCGATTGCTAAATAGAGTCATACCAACAATGGTAACCGACCGAGGGGAAACCCCGGGTCAAAATTCAGCAAGAATAGTCTCTGTAGCGGAGACTTTGTCCCCCACTGTCACTAGCGGACGTGCGGTCAGCGGCAGATACACATCAACCCGTGAACCAAAGCGTATAAAGCCGTATCGCTGGCCGCGATACAAGGCATCAGGTGCATTGACATAACAAAGTATGCGACGGGCAATCAAGCCTGCCACCTGCACGCAGGTCACTGTCTGACCATTGGCCGCGGTTATCACTACTGCATTGCGCTCATTCTCGGTGGATGCCTTATCCAGATCGGCATTAACGAACTGACCCGGGAAATACTCCACCTTTTCTATTTTGCCATCTACAGGCGAACGGTTGGAATGAACATTAAATACGTTCATAAAAACGCTGATCTTGAGCGCCTCGCGGTTGGCGTAAGGATCGTGCGCTTTCTCTACCACCACAATACGTCCATCTGCAGGCGACAGCACGGCATTAGGCTTTTGCGGAATCATGCGCGGTGGATCACGGAAAAACTGCAATACGAAAATGGCGATGATCCAGAACGGCCAAGACCAGCTGCCCAGAACGACCGTGGCGGCTATAGCAGCAACGAGCGCCAAAGCTAAGAAAGGCCAGCCTTCGCGGGCGATGATGGGGTGTGGGTAAGGATTCAAAACAGCTCCAAGATTTACAAAACTTTGGAATTGTACCTTCGCAACATCAGATGAGGGATGTTTCCAACAGTATCCATAGTCAATCGGGGAATCATTGA
>JAULVH010000129.1:0-7177 GCA_032111105.1 Burkholderiaceae bacterium
TGGGTAAGTTTTTAGATGCGTATGACACCATTGAAAATCTATTTTTGCAGGAAGAACGTGAATCGAAAAAAGTCTACAAGGGTGATGAATCAGTCGGTAGGCGCGCATTGCGTAGAGTGCTAATCCGAAGTCGATTGAATTCTATGTACGCTGATATACGAACCGAGATGACGTACAACGCACCCGCTGAATTGGGCGACTTATACACCCGCTTTGAAAAAATGTGGGGTCAGATTCAAGAGGAGCAACGGATTGCCAACGCGGAAGAACTGCGAATTTTACAAACGGCTGCCGCTAGACGTCGGCGCATGATTAGAAAGTTTAAGGAAAATGCGACATGGTTTGGCGCGGTTCTGTTCGTGACCCTATGGCTAATAAGTCTCCTACTACTGATAAAGACGAGCAAGACGACATCCCTTGGGTACTATTAATTTGCCTATTGTCGATGGTGCTTATGTTGTGTATCGCGCTGCCGTTAGTTGGCTTGGCGATTATGGACGCCAACAATGCGACTAACGCGGCCATAATTGAAGTTGATCGTATGCGCAGGATACGCAAACTAATGATGCGTGAACTAGAGGAAAAAAATGCTAACACAGAGCCAACTGAAACAATTACTCCCAAAGAATAAATATGTCGAACATTGGCATCATGCTTTGTCTCAGTTGCTTCCTGACTATGACATTAGTACCCCTCATCGTATTGCTGCTTTTGTAGCGCAGTGCGCGCATGAGTCTGGCGGTTTTACGACGTTAAAAGAAAACCTGAATTACAAACCACAATCTTTACGCAGACTTTTTTCTAAATACTTCCCAGATGACGCTATTGCTAACCAGTATTGTGCGCGCCCTAATAAGCAAGAGGCTATCGCAAACCGTATTTACGCTAATCGCATGGGCAACGGTGATGAATCTACTGGTGATGGTTATCGTTTTTGTGGCCGTGGGCTTATCCAACTTACTGGCCGATCAAACTATCAATCTTTCGCCGATAGTATTGAAGTGGATGGACGCCCATTAAAGATCGACGAAGTGCCAGAATACTTGGCCACGTTTGAAGGCGCAGCGCAAAGCGCTTGCTGGTTTTGGGAGACAAACAACTTGAATCAGTGGGCAGATAAATCTGACATTCTTACATTAACTAAGCGCATTAACGGAGGCACAATTGGACTCGAAGATCGCAAGAAACATTATGAGCATGCTTTGCATGTGCTTGGCGCTTAGTGCTTGTGAAGACCGTTTTCGCTATCCTTGCCAAGACCCTAAGAATTGGGAGAAGGATGATTGCAAAGCGCCGATCTGCACGTCGACTGGCACTTGTCCTAGCGATGTCACGCAACCAGAAAAGGTAAAGCCATGACCGAAGATAATCTAAATGCCTGGTTGAAATTCATTATTGGTATTTGCTTTTGCATGATCCTGTTTATGATGGCGACGCTATCCATGTATTCGGTCGTGTTTGTAACGCAGCCAATGTCTGGAATGGCTCCAGCGGATAAAAATTTCTTTTTATTGCTTAGCGATATGTCGAAATATATCCTCGGCGCGTTGGCGACCCTCATCGCGATTAAAGGTAAAGATCAATTTGTGCCGCCAGGTTTGTCTACTGCCAAAGAGCGCGAAGAAGCAATGAAGCCCACGCCACCACCACCGAGCGCGCAAATGCCTGTGGCCAAACGTGTAGAACCAACGATTGAGCCAGTAGCAGCGGCTGCGCCTGTCGTTCTAGGATTTAATGGCAAACCTGCCCCACCACCTGCACCACAACCGGAGATCGAATGATGAAATGGCTATTGATAACTTATCTGACCTTCACTGTAAACTTATGCTGGGCTGGCGGTGAGATGAAAAAGGTTTGTCACGACGAAAAAGGCAAACAGGTGTGCAAGACGATTAAAGTCCATAAGAAATTAGACGGCACGAAAGTACCACCAAAATGAATCCGTATTTCATTGCTGGCAGTGTCCTAGCCGTAGTGTTTGCCTACGGCGCTGGACATTGGCAGGGCGACGATGCTGGTCAAGCTAAAGTCCAAGCGCAATGGGACAAAGAAAAGGCCAAGCAGATGGCCGAGTACGCTGAGAATATGCGCTTGGCTAGAGAGAAAGAACAAGCGTTGCAGCAAGGCGCAAATAATTTACGCGAGGAAAAAGACCGTGAACTTAAAAAGGTGGCCGATACTAATCGCATTCTTATTAACAGCTTGCGCGACCGGCCAGAGCGCCCCGCCGAAGGCAGTACCGTGTCCAGTACCACCGGCGCTTGTAGTGGAGCCACCGGAGCGCAACTGGCAAAAGGAGATGCAGAATTTCTTGCAGGGTACAGTGCCGACGCAGCCAGCCTTAAAGCAGCCTTAGACCAGTGCGTCAAGCAGTACGAATCGCTACGCCGTTAATAATACGACGGTCGCGGGGCGCAAGTAACATCGACAACAACGTCAGATGTGCGCCCTGAAATCTTGCGCTTGGCCAGTATCATGACAGCCCTAGTGCGATTAGATTCACAATCTTGAATAGCCATAATGACTTCATTTCGGCTCATTTGTTGGATTTCTTTTTCTACCGTCAGCGATGTATTTGGCATCTCAAATGTTGAACATCCTGTTAGAAAAAGTAATGGCACTAGTTTTTTCATGATTCTTCCTTATTGTTTTATTGGTTTACGATTTGCTCAATACCTTGAGCGCAACGCATTCTAAAATCAGCCCATTTCTTGATGAATTTCGGGTCTTCTGATGGCGGTGTCCAGCTATGGTTTGCGCGCCAGCGGATGGTGACATCTGTTGTCGATGGCGTGTAAATGTAATGGTCACCCATAGTCATATTATTACGTTTCTTCATCTTGCCTCCTGTCTTCGTTTTTCCTTCTGGTTGTTACTTCTTGTCTTTTAATTAATGAAGCCTCCTCTTTAGTATAAATATGTTTTGGCTGTGGTGGTGGTAACAGTGTTAGCCATACTTCACTTGTATAAGAGGAAAATCCGCATTTGTGGCATTTCCGCAACCGTCTAACACCACTCAACTGTTTTTTAGTCCAGGTAACATTTGTTTTTCCACCACAATCTTTACAGTTCATTTTTTTTCATCAGTAAATAAGCAATCAATCCAGTAACACCCACCGCTAGACCAGCGCCTATTAGCATTATTCCCACGATAGCGAAGACAATCATTTCTTGCCTTTCCAGTGGATTACTTCAGCAGCTTTTAATCTATTCGTTTTCGCATCAAACACTAATGTCAAATTAGGAAACTTAGCACCAACGTCTATAAAAAATTCTCCGTTTAATACATTAGCGTTTACTTCAATCGTGTAGTCGGGCGTTATCCTAAGCCGGTATTCAGTTTCGCTATTCCATGTCGGCGCGTCGGTGTCTACCCAAGCTTGAGTGCGTTTAGAGAACTTTTGAATCTTTTCTCCTTCAGCCCAGGCTTTAATCAATGCTGCGTGTTTATGTTCAGTCATTTTTCTTTCCCTTAAAAAGATCAACTAATTCCAAATAGGCCGCCTTGCTATGCTCATGTGTTTTAGCCATTACGACTTCTCTGGCTACGGCTGCAATTTCATCTAACCGGCGAATCATCATCGCGGCGTCGTTATGTTGTGGATGCGTTGCGGTTTCGTCCAACCACGCTGCTAAAAGTTTAGGGTTCATTATTTTCCTTAAAGTAGCTCATCAACTCCGCATTCAATTTTGCTTGCGCCCATTTCTCTGGCCCACCTAGCTGCATCAATGCAAAAGCAAACTGCAAAAAGTTTTGTAGTTTTTCAAGCTCAAGTTCATCTACTTCACCTTTGCGAATACTTCGAAGCACTTGCGTAATGCCGATGCGAGTGCCGTTAATTTGCGCTTCCCAATGAAGATCAATCTTTTTTGGCTTGGGCATGTTTGTCTCGCAATGCTTTAGGTACTTTAGGTTTAGGACACCAGCCGATGCAGCTATCATCCCAAACACCAATCACGCAAACGCCGCCTGGATTAAGCAATAACATACTGGTTCCGCGTGGCGGCGGATCGACGTCTGGATCACGGAAGTAAAGCTGATCGGTGGTGGCTTGTGCAAACTTATCCATTTTTTAGCGTCTCAGTATCAATTTCTCTATCCAAATACCACTGAGCTTTTTGTAAGTCTTGTAAACGATTACCTTTCTTACCTGCGCGACTGATGTATTTAACGGCATTGCCTAAATTAAAACCCAGTTTTTTGGCTTCAATAAAATCAATCGTCTCAATACCGCCATCGGTGTAATGCTTTGGTTGGTTAACTTCATCAGTCATATCGCCGCCTTTCTATACAGTTTTTCCATGATCTTTTTAACGTCAGCAATTTGTCCTGACTTGTTCATGTAGATACTTTCGGTTTTATGTTCTAAACAGGGTTTGCAAATCCATCGGCCGCTTGTACGTGTTTTGCGAAACTCGCCGCCAGCTAAATCGCGAGTGCATTGGCAACTGGTGCAGAACTTAGTCTCCATGCTGCCCCCTTGCGCGGATAGCGGCAGCGCACCAAGTAGCCCGCCCCCTCTCGGCAAATTCTTCGTCAATGTCATCACACACCTTCGCACACGCTTCGCGTTCTAACCGTATTAACTTTTCAAACTCTGGCAGCTTGTGCATAACGTCTGGCGTAAACTCGAAACCGGCTTCGCCTAACATATGAATTAATTTGTGATTCATTTACCCTCCCTGAATTTTATTATTTGCTCTTTTGCTTCTTCTGCACCTTTGCAAACTAGCACGGTGTCGCCAATGCCTCGCAAATATGTGTGCCAATCTTTTTGAAGTGGGCTAATCGTTCCACCCTTGATGCGTTTCATTTCAACCCACAATCTCCATGCTGGTGCGTATAAATCTGGTACGCCTGGACTAACTCCCTCAACCTTTAATCTGGCTGCTACCCCAATGGTTCGTTTCTCTCCATTTGGTATCGCAAAAATTCTTACACTCGCATAAGTCTGACGAAACCATTTAACGACTTCTCGCTGTTCTTCATGCTCGGTTGGGATTCGTTCAGTCATTCCATTTCCTTGATAAGACGCGATAAAATTTACCTTCTTTTTTGTATTCAATATTTGATGGTGGTTTTCCGTGATTCATGTACGTGGCAATTTGGTCTAGCTTAGTCACACCAACAGCAAACAATTCACGGCTACCAACACCTGATTCATTGGCCATCTTGGCTAATTCTCTAACTGCTTTATCACCAGCATAGCCATGGTGACGTAGCGGCAAATATTCAGTAATTGACGGGTCTGACAAATTCTTTGAATAATAACTAACTGCCAGCATTTCTTTGCCGCTTGTATTGCTGATGTGCTTGCGCCAGTTCCAGCCGGTAATAATCATATTCTTTGCATCCATTCCCATAATATCGTCATTGCGCAACACTAATGGTTTTGGTATTGATGGCGGGAATTCATGGCCACAACATGGGCATACTTTTATTGATATGGCACATAGTTCATGGCAGCTTGTACAGACTTTGACCGGCATCTCACCATTTCCAGACCCTGCTTTATTAGGCGGCTGTACATTGGTGATCGGGCCATGTGTCTCAACCACACCAGCAAAATCTAATACCAAGCAATGATCGATATGCTCTTTAATGCGCATACCCCGACCCGCCATTTGCACATACAAGCCAGCGCTCATGGTTGGGCGCAACATAGCGATTAAATCAATGCCAGGAGCATCAAAACCAGTAGTAAGAACATTAGCATTTGTTAGAGCCTTTATTTTTCCAGATTTAAATTCATGGATGATTCGTTCGCGATCTGTCTTTGATGTCTCACCAGTAATGCAAGCCGAATTGATTCCTTGGTCGCGCAATGCAATAGATACGTTTTTTGCATGATTGATACCTGCACAAAAGAATAGCCAAGACTTTCTATCGCCAGCTAAACGAATGACTTCGGCCACAACGCTTTCATTGTTCTTTCTTGTATCGACGGCTTTTTGTAGTTCGGCTTCAATGAACTCACCGCCACGTTTTTTAACGTCGCTGGTGTCCAGCTTGGCCGTGGTGGTCTTTGATCGTAGCGTGGCTAAATATCCTTTATGAATTAGTTCCTCAATACTTACTGGCTCAATCAAGTCATCGAAGATTGCTGGTTTGTCAGTAATCAGACCGTGACCTAAACGATATGGTGTAGCTGTTAAGCCAATGACTCGCAACTCTGGATTGATTACCTTCAACTGAGTTAATAAATCACGGTAGCCACCTTCGTTTTTGTGACTAACCAGATGGCATTCATCAATGATGACCAGATCAATATGGCCAAGGTAATCGGCCTTTGTGCGCACCGATTGAATGCCAGCAAAGGTTATTGGCTCGCCTAAATCACGCTTACCAATACCCGCTGAGTAAATGCCTAGTGGCGCACCAGCCCAATGCTGGCGCATCTTCTCGGCGTTTTGCTCGATCAATTCTTTAACGTGAGTCAGCATTAATATTTTTGTCTCTGGCCATTTCTGCACAGCATCTTTGCAAAGCGCGGCCACGATGTGGCTCTTACCTGATCCTGTTGGCAGCACTAAGCACGGATTGCCTTTATTCTTTTCGAGCCACTCATAGAGCTGGTTGATAGTTCGTTGTTGGTAGTCACGGAGCATTTAAGATTCTCCATGCGGTTGCTGCACATAATGGGACTTGTCCATTTCCAATGGCTTTAAGTCTGTCCACCCTAGCGGCCACCCCATTAGCCACTCGACCCACGTTGGGTTCAGACTGCCACCAGCTTGCGTCGCTAATGTTTCCGAATTCCGATTCAATTCCGATGGTGATTGACCGTTGTCTTTCCACATTCTTGCCACCGGTGTCGCCAATTTCTTTTTCAATGCTTTCCTGCTGTTGCTGCCCCCGTCTAGTCCCGACGTGTTTGGGGTGTGAAATGTTGTCATACCATCTGGCGACAACTTCGGCATTCTCTGTGTTTTTCCTTCCACCAACTCCGCTAAACCCCTCCCATATCCGATTGTTGTCCTCCCTGGTTCTTGCGCTCTTGGTGTTGGAAATTTGTTTTCCGACAATCCAGATTCGATCCCTCTGATGGTTTGCTCCAACGTCTGCTGCTCCCAACACTCCCCATCGCGCATTAAACCCCATTGAGGCCAAGTCTCCGAGTACTCGTCCAAGCCCCCTAGAAGTGAGCATTGGTGAGTTTTCCACGAACGCGAATTT
>JAULVH010000130.1:0-4169 GCA_032111105.1 Burkholderiaceae bacterium
TGTTGGACGGTTTGTCCTACGCCGCTTTACTTTTTCTGGTTGCACTAGGCATGACGCTCGTGTTTGGCGTGATGAATATAGTGAACATGGCGCACGGTAGTTTTTATGCGCTGGGCGGCTACATGGCTGCGACCTTGGGATTGTTGGCCACAGCCCTCGGTGCTTCACCTGCCTGGTCGTTTTTAATTCTTCCTCTTGCTGCCATCATCGTAGGCATTGTGTTTGGCGCGCTGATGGAAACATCGCTGATGCAGCACATCTACAGTAAAGACCCGATACTTCAATTACTGATTACGTTTTCTGCATTCATGATATTTGAAGATTTGCAGCGACTGGTGTGGGGTACGCAACCTTATTTTGTTTCTGATATCGTCAACTTCCTGGGTACAACCGATGTATTGGGTATTACGTACACACGCTATCAATTGATGGTCATACCCAGTGTGGCATTGGTGGTTTTCGTTGGCTTACGAAGTTTTCTAAAATTTAGCAGCGTAGGTCGGCAAATAGTCGCGGTATCGCATAACCGCGAAATTTCGACCGCACTGGGTATTAATGTGAAACGGGTCTCACTGCTCACCTTTGTAGTTGGTTCTATTTTGGGTGCGCTTGCCGGTGCGCTGGCTTCGCCCACGGTGTCATGGGTACCTGGCATAGGCGGCGAAATGATAGTGTTGTCGTTCGCCGTGGTGGCCACAGCGGGCTTAGGGCAAATTGAAGGCGCGTTAGTGGCGGCAATTTTGATTGGATTAGCCCGATCATTCGCTGTGTATCTGCTGCCTGAAATCGAAGTGCTGGTTCCTTTCCTGATCATGGTGCTTGTATTGCTGTTTAGGCCGCAAGGTTTATTCTCGGTCGCTCAGGCAAGGAGAGTGTAATGAACCGCGCGAAAATTGTAGTCGTTGTTTTGGCGCTCATAGCCTTGCTTTTACCTATGGCTATGCCATGGATTAAGACGCCGTTAATTTTGGGTACAGCATTTGGTCTGGCAGCGTTGGGTATTTCTATATTGATCATCTCTGGTCAGATTTCATTTGGACATGCGATGTTCGTATGTTCTGGTGGTTATGCAGTAGCGTTCATTTCCAGAAAATGGCCACAGTTGGATAGTGCCTGGTTGCTGCTGTGTGGCGCGGGCACCGGTGTGATCCTGGGCATCATCGTGGGCTCGTTTGTGGTTCGCTACCGCGCAATTTTCTTTGGCATGTTGAATCTGGCGTTGTCCATGGTCTTGTTTGCCGTGTTGGGTAAATTTTTTGATCTGACCGGTGGCACTGATGGATTGCGTTTAGAACGTGCGCCTTTTTTTGGCATGCATCTCGAGCGTGATTCATTTGAGAGCGTGCTGTTAGTGGTGAGTGTGGCGTTGGCATTACTTTCAGGCTGGCTGGTACAGCGTTACTTACGCTCTGTTGCAGGGCAAGCGTTAGCGGCTATCAAGACCAATGAAACACGTCTGGAATATGTAGGAATTTCTGCGTATCAGACGCTGTGGATTGGTTACATCATCTCGGCCACGTTGGGTGGATTATCCGGTGCTATCTTCGCTATTGCACAAGGATTGGTAACACCTGAAATGGGCTATTGGGTACGTTCCGGCGAGATTGTGTTCGTGGCGATACTCGGAGGTGTAGGGCATCCGGTAGGCGCATTCATAGGCGCGGGTATTTTTGAATTTGTGAAGTTGTTTGCTGCGGCTTACTTAACGGGTGCGTGGCAGATGGTGCTGGGTTTTGTGTTGATAGCGATGGTGTTTTTAGCACCACGTGGTATCTCCGCCATGCTTGAAGAACGATCTGCTCAGAAGCGGGAGGATGTATGAGTACACCGCTATTACAAACGAAGGATCTGCAGCTGGCATTTGGTGCCGTGGTGGTGGCAGACCATATTGATTTTTCTCTCAATGAAGGCGAGCGCTTGGCTGTCATAGGACAAAACGGCGCCGGCAAAACAACCTTCATCAATATATGTACGGGTCTGATACGGCCGCAGGCAGGTCGAGTTTTCTTCGAAGGTAAAGACGTTACCGAATTATCGCCGCGCGCCATTGCATTACGCGGCATGGTGCGTTCTTTCCAATTGCCGCAATTGTTTGTTGAACACACCGTACGTGACTGCATTCGTATTGCCGCAGCTGGTAAACGTAATCGTCTGGGTCTGTGGACACCTCTGGCTAAGGCGGTTGATGACGATGAGGTAGAACGCATATTAACGATGGTGGGTTTGGATAAACGTGCCGACGAATTGTCGGGTGCGTTACCCGAAGGTCAGCGCAAATTGCTCGATATAGCGATGGCGCTGATTATGAAGCCGCGTTTACTCATACTTGATGAACCAACTTCCGGTGTTTCTACCGACGAAAAACATGGTCTGATGAAGACCATCATGCATGCGTTGGACGCACAAAAAGTAACGGCTATTTTTGTCGAGCATGATGTGGATATCGTTACTCAGTACTCCACTCGCGTGGCGGCCTGGATTGCGGGTCGCATAGCCGCTGATGGTACGCCCGAGGCTGTTTTGGCCGATCCTGAAATACGTAAAAACGTGATCGGAGAGTGACATGTTAAAAATCGATAAGGCCAGCGCGCGCATTGCAGGTATTACCGTATTGCGTGACATAACGACAGAATTTAAACCAGGCCAGTTGCTCGCTGTAGTGGGGCGCAATGGCGCCGGCAAGACCACACTGCTGCGCGCCATCATGGGATTGTTACCCCTTTCATCGGGCAGCATTTCGATTGAAGGTCATGACCTGAGCAAAATTCCAGGCCATCGCCGAACGGAATTTGGTATCGGCTATGCACCGGAAGACCGGGCGATGTTTCCTACCTTTACGGTGGAAGAAAATCTTCGACTCTCATGTGAAGTATTGGGTTTGCCTCGCGCAGAAGCTGATCGCAGGTTAGCGCGTGTGCTGGAAGTCGTGCCTCAGTTAGAGCCTATGCTGGTGCGTTCTGGCGCTGCGCTGTCGGGTGGTCAAGGAAAAATGGCAGCACTGGGGCGCGCACTGATGGCGGGTACTCGGTTGGTGTTGCTCGATGAACCTTTTCAGGGTTTAGCTCCTGTGCTGGCGAACCAATATGCTGAATCGCTGCGTAAATTACATCAGCTATCACCTGAGCTGTGCATCGTGGTGACTGAATCAAACCGCAGCTTGCTGCGCGATTTGCCAGATGCGACGCTGATTTTAGAACGCGGTGAGCTAGTCGTAGGCGAGCTGGCAGCGCACTGAGCTGCATTACTCGTAACGCGTAACTCGTTATTCGTAACGCGCATCGCACAACGTAAAAATAATTAAATCAAACCATACAAGCGGAGATACGCATGTCAACTTTATTAATCGATGGTAAATGGGTCGCGGCCACGGGTGGCCAGACTATCGACGTCATCAATCCGTGCGACGCAAAAGCCTACACCACGATTGATCGTGGTACGGCTGCTGATATTGATCTGGCCGTTAAAGCAGCGCAGCGCGCTATGGACGGCGCATGGGGCAATCTAACCGCTACTGAGCGCGGCCGCATTTTGGTAAAAGCGGGCGAGCTGATTTTAAAAAATGCAGAAGAGATTGCGCAGATAGAGTCACGTGACACAGGCAAACCTGTTTCAGTGGCGCGCGCCGATGTGGTGGCAGTTGCACGCTATTTTGAATACTACGGTGGCGCAGCCGATAAACATCACGGCGAACAAATTCCATACCTAAACGGTTACAACGCACAGGTCGTTCGTGTACCTCACGGTGTAGCAGGATTAATCATTCCCTGGAACTATCCGGCGCAAATGTTTGGCCGTACCGTAGCTCCTGCACTGGCTGCCGGTAATGCGTGTGTATTAAAGCCTTCTGAAGACGCCTGCATGTCGTGATTAAAACTGGCTGCGTTCTTGGTTGAGGCGGGCTTGCCACCGGGCGCGTTGAATTTAGTGACTGGTTATGGCTATGAAGCGGGTTCAGCACTGACATCTCATACAGAAATCAACTACGTAAGCTTTACAGGCTCGCCCGAAGTGGGTGCTATGGTGCAGGAGGCAACAGCAAAAAATTCTGTCGCTTGCGCATTGGAACTCGGCGGCAAATCACCTCAGATTGTGTTTAATGATGCTGATCTCGATAAGGCCTTACCTATCATCGTAAAAGCGATTACTCAAAACGCGGGTCAGACATGTTC
>JAULVH010000131.1:0-3694 GCA_032111105.1 Burkholderiaceae bacterium
GTCGCATTATCATCAAATTAAACTGACGCGCACCGACTTCAAATGAGGTGGGCGCTTCAGTCATTGACATGGTTACAGCAATCTGACCCATCGCCGTGCTGCCACCCGTTTTAACAATACACACACATGCGCTACCGCTCACTACGGACGACCCCATAAAAACAACATGCGTGGCTTCTTGTAAATCACCATGCATGTCAGGTGGTATGCCAGGACGTTTTTCTATGGGGTATGACTCACCTGTCAGCGAAGACTGATTAACAAAACAGTCGCGTGACTCAATAACCAACCCATCAGCTGGAACCAGATCACCGGCTTTTAGCTGCACCACATCACCGGGCACTATCGCGACAGAGGGTAATTCCTGAGCTTGACCATCACGCACCACTAAACTATGCAGTGCCAAAGTTTGTTTAAGTTTTTCCGCTGCTGTGCTGGCTTGGTATTCCTGTACAAAATCGAGCGTCACGCTCATGAGAACAATACTAATAATGATAAAAAAATTAGTATATTCACCGACCAATGCAGATAAGGTACTAGCAGCTATTAGTAGTAAAACTAAGGGATTTTTAAAGTGGGCTAAAAACTTAACCCAGGCTTTAATGGCGTGCGTAGCGGTTAAACGATTTGGCCCAAACTGCAGAAGACGTTCATTAGCCTGGCTTGATGACAGACCTTGACTAGGCTGTTTTTCAGATTCTTCTGTAGACACAGGAATCTGAGTCCACCAGGGATTGTTCGTAGTGCTGTTAGTTGATTTTTTTAGTTTTGTTAATTCCGTTATTGTCGCCATATAACTAGTCAATCCTGGTGATCACACAATTTCGTCGGAATAAATTTTTTCTCTTTAATTGACATATCGTTTGAATTTCATCCTGACTACTCCCTACGATCATTGATACAGCGCAAATTCACAGACTTCTTTGGGCATGAGCATCGCATATGGCGTGGCGCACTAGCGCATGCGAGCTTATTTGGATCATCATCAAAGGAGAAATAAAAGTGAAATCCTCAATAGTAAAATGCGGTTGTACACTCACCCTGTTAACGAGCGGCCTACTGTTATCGACGATAGCAGCTGCCCAATCGACTGATCCCTCTACTGCTATACCAGCCCCCTCTTTAGAAGGTAAGCGCAGTACGGAGATAACAGCAAAAAAACATGTGGAAGATGCACTGGCCGTAGTCAAACAAATGGAATCTGACGCGACTATGCGTAAATTGCTGCAAGATGCCTCGGGTATTTTTATCGTCCCAACGTATGGTCGAGCAGCCCTGGGGATAGGAGCGCATGGAGGCGCAGGTATTTTATTAGTGAAGAAAGCCAGTGGTAACTGGACTGATCCTGTGTTTTACAACATAGGTGGAATTAACATAGGCGCACAAGCCGGTGCGCAAGCGGGATCTGTCGCTTTTGTTTTAAATAATGAAAAAGCGGTACAGCGGTTTACTGACAAAAATAATTTCTCGCTGAGTGCCGATGCGGGAATAACCGTCATTAATTGGGCAAAAGTAGCTGAAGGTTCAACGGGGGCAGGCGATGCAACGGCGTGGGCCGCCACCAAAGGCTTGTTCGGTAATGTCGCAACCATAGGCGTTAACGATATCCGCTTTAATCAGCGACTTACCAATGCCTATTACAAACAAACACGTAATGTCTCTTCAGCAGAGATCATTAACGGCAAAATCACCAATGCAAATGCCGACAACCTGAAGCAAGCATTAGCGACTATTTCTTCTGGTAGTAGTAGCGGCTCATCCACTGGCAAATCGGATACATCACAAGAAAAGCGCTAGGTTATTTATCAAACAAGGCTGGTCGTACAGTAAACTCAGTCAAAACTACTTACGATCAGCCTGCAAACAAAAACGTGCACGATTTTTTCTTATGGCACCGCCATCATTTACTGTTTATTCAGATCGAGTCGATGCCGCTCATCAGCTAGCTCTCAAGCTTAGACAGTATCAGCATGAACATCCGATTATTTTTGCCATACCGCGCGGAGCGGTACCTATGGGCCGAGTACTGGCTGATGAATTACAGGCCGAACTCGATGTTGTACTAGTTCATAAGCTACGCTCACCCATGGATCCAGAGTTTGCAGTTGGTGCCATTGATGAAAACGGCCATAAAGTTTTTACCACCACATCCCCTATGGCCCACTTATTACCCATGGAATTAGACCGTATCGTTGAAGCTGAATTAGCTGAACTTCGTCGTAAACGACAACTCTATACACCTACTCGTCTAACGAAAAATGCGTTTGATCGGGTAGCTATTGTTGTTGACGATGGGATTGCAACTGGATCAACTATGGCTGCTGCTTTGACTGCAGTACGTGCTATGCAACCTAAAAAGCTCGTGTGCGCCGTCCCCGTAGCAGCGCGGCTGAGCTTGGCTAGACTAAGATCCCTGGCAGATGACATCGTCTGCCTGAATTCAGTAGAAAATTTTGGGGCAGTGAGTTTGTATTACCGTCACTTTCCACAAGTGACCGATGGCGATGTTGTGCGCTTACTGTCTTCCCCTGCACTACCACCTGCCTGATGAGTGCAACCATTTCATGGCGACTACAGCTTCTATTGCTTATGATGTGAGTGAGGAAATTAAGTGTCAATTTTTACAAAATCCTGCAAACTATATTACCAAGCCTAAAAGTATCAAGATAATAGAAACACATATGTCGTATGTGTTTCTAGATGATGACTTTGCCTTTAAGTTAAAAAAATCTATACACAATGAGTATTTGGATTTTCGTACTATCGAATTACGGCATTATTTTTGTGAAGAAGAACTACGACTTAACTACAGGCTTGCACCTGATGTGTACTTAAGCTTGATACCCCTGACCCTCGATGCGCGTGGTGCACTTGAATTTTCGGGGACTGGGCCTGTCGTAGATTGGTTAATAAAAATGCGCAGGCTACCAGCTGACCGTATGCTGGATAACATGATCGCAATGAAACAAGCCACTCAACACGACATGTTTCGCATCGCCGCATGTTTGGTGCAGTTTTATAAAAATTTATCACCAGTCTTGATTACTTACGAAAACTGGGTAAGTAATCTTGAGCAAGAGATCACCAGAAATGAAAAAATACTGGCACAACATGCTCGACTATTACCTCAGCCTACCGTGAAATGGCTGTGTGCAGAACAGCGAAACGCACTGGTGAAATGGACAACCTGGTTTGAACAACGCCTACGCGCGGGGAGAATCGTCGAGGGCCATGGCGACCTGCGTCCAGAACACATTTGCCTGCAACCTGAACCTGTGATCATCGATAGTCTAGAGTTTTCTGCAGAACTGAGAATAGTCGACAGCGCCGATGAGATTAGTTATCTGGCTCTGGAATGCGAACGATTGCAGGCACCCGCGCTAGCGCTTGCGCTCATAGAAAATTACCAAACTCTAGCTAAAGACAGGCCGCCGCCGGCACTACTGCATTTTTATCAAGGATTTCGTGCGTGTTTGAGGGCGCGAATTGCAATTCACCACCTGGATGAAATTAAATTTAGTAACGATACTAAATGGCAAACGCGTGCGCTGCACTATCTACAGCTCGCTGAAAAACATCATTTAGCCATCAAATCAACAATGGAACCTGCACTATGAAGTCGAGCTATGGCGAGTGCAAATAATTCTGCGCATGATATGCGCGCCAATTTATCCGATAATTTTTTTTCAGCTGC
>JAULVH010000131.1:3704-15213 GCA_032111105.1 Burkholderiaceae bacterium
AAATAAGCCGTGTGTTGCCATGGCCACTACCGATACTGCCCCTTGACTACGGCAAGCAATCGCTGCGCGCAACAGCGTATGGCCACTTGAAATCAAGTCATCAATCAAGATAACCTGACGATCTTTCACATTACCAATCACTAAGCCACCACTGAGCACGCCTTCACTACGGTATTTTTCTACAACGGCCATCGATACTGAATGACTCACATGCAGCGTAAGGCGTTGCCGAAACTGCTCTGCACGCTTTATCCCACCGGCATCTGGTGAAACAACTACTGTGGGAATTTCATCAAGGCGCGTGGCTATGTAGGACGAAAGTAAATTACTCGCTTCCAGATGCTCAGTCTGGCATCGAAATGCATTTTGATATGCCACCAGATTATGAACATCCAGAGTTACCACTGCGGTGGTTCCAACAGCTTCCATTAATTGCGCAACATAGCGCGTGGTTACTGGGTCTCTTGCTTGTGTTTTATGATCTTTTCGTGCATAGGCTAAATACGGAATGATTGCTGTAACACGACCTGCTCCTGCATCCTTGAGCGCACCTATAAAAAATAATAAACGGCACAGCTTATCGTTAACACTTTTACCTGGTTCACCATGCAATGATTGCAGCACATAACAATCTTTGCCGCGCACACTGACTAGTGGCCGTGATTTATGCTCACCATCCTCAAATTCTCGCTCTTCATGCGGGCATAGCGCTACACCTAATTTGTCAGCGACAAGATTACCCACTACCTGGCTTGAATTCAATGCAAAAATTTTCAGGGAATCATTCGTCATTTAATAGGATCAATAGCAGGTTCAATCCCATCATGACATAACGACTATGACTCACTTTGATGTATGTAATGGCGATGCCGATGGGCTATGCGCGCTTCATCAACTGCGACTTGCATTCCCTAAAAAAAGTGTGTTGGTAACCGGTGTTAAACGCGATATTGCACTTCTACACCGAGTTAATGCCCAGCGCGGTGATTCAGTTACGGTGCTCGATGTTAGTTTTGATGCCAATCGGTCGGAGATAGTAAAACTTCTGAGTAGCGGTGTTCAAATTGAGTATTTTGATCATCACACCTGCACCAATTTGCCCTCTCATGCGGGTTTGCGTGCCAGCATACAAACAGACCCCGGCGTATGTACTGCTATCTTAGTAGATAGATTTTTATCAGGTCGTTATCGCTTATGGACTATCGTTGCAGCGTTCGGCGACAATATAGACGTGTCATCAAGCCCGCTGACCAAGTCGCTCGCCGTAACACGTGCTGAGCTTATAAAGCTTAAGCAACTCGGGTTTTATCTTAACTACAATAGCTATGGCGATACCGTAGAAGATTTAATCATCCATCCCGCAGATCTTTATCACAGACTGCATCGCTACGATAATCCTTTTAGCTTCGCAGCTAAGGAATCCCTACTGGGACAACTGCACGCCGCCTATACGGAAGATATGGCGGAGGCCATACTATGTTTACCCCTTGCTAAATCAACTTCATATCAAATCTTCCTGCTGCCAGAGGCCGCCTGGAGTCGTCGGATACGGGGCGCATACGCAAATAAATTGGCAAGGGAATCGCCCGAGCAAGCACTCGCAGTACTTAGCGAAACTAGGGATAACGGATATACGGTGAGTATCCGAGTGCCACGATCAGGTAGGATAACGGCAGATCAATTTTGCCTGGGGTATGCTACTGGGGGTGGAAGAGCCACAGCAGGCGGAATTAATTATCTAACAAAAAACGATCTGCATGATTTTATTGAGGCATTTCAAGTGCAGTTTCAATAGTAGCTTTCAACACTAACTACCAACACTAGCCCCCAACACTTACTTACAATTATTTACCAATCAAAAAAATTTCTTATCCATTATGAATTTAGACTTTAATGAAATTATAGGTTTTATTGCCGCTATCCTGACTACAACTGCGTTCTTACCGCAGGCTTTGCACTCGTGGAAGACCCGCGATTTATCAGGAATTTCGTTGAATATGTATATGATTTTTACGCTGGGCGTAACGCTTTGGCTGATCTACGGATTTTTAATCAAATCAATGCCTGTGATTGCTGCCAATATTATTACCCTACCGACGACACTGATCATTTTGATGCTAAAAATTAAAGACATACGTTCGAATCAAAACGAATCGACTAAGGAATTAAAGTGATTCAATGGCTACTGCATCATTGAGTAATCTCGGCCTGTACGCCTAATGAGGTCGTTTATAAAATTCGGATGCGCCATTTCGTAGACTATACGTATTACATAATTAGAAGAGTGATTTCCCTATGCTCAATCCCCTACCCTTAGCACCTCAGATTCGATCACGCTACCTGGACCACATCAATGGTCTGCGTATGCACGTGCTAGAAGCTGGTCACGAAATATCGGCACGACCTACTCTTTTACTTTTGCATGGCTTTCCCGAACTGGCCTACAGCTGGCGCAAGTTAATGGTGCCACTCTCGGAAGCAGGATTTCATGTCATTGCACCCGATCTACGCGGCTATGGCCGCACCACAGGTGAGCAAGCCGATGCCCTGGGTGATCCTAGCGATAGTAATTTTTTAAATCTAACCCGCGATCTGCTCGCATTGTTAGCTGCTCTGGGAAAGACCAACGTTGCCGCTGTTATCGGACATGATTTCGGCGCACCACTGGCTGCCATTGCTGCGCTTACCCGGCCTGATGTATTTAAATCCGTAGTGATCATGAGCGCACCGTTCGCCGGCCCACCTGCATGGCCTTTTAAACACGAGAATGTGGCACCCGCTGATGGCTTTGAAATCATGAGTCGGGCTGTACACGAACTATCCACGCTTGAGCGACCACGCGAACACTACCAGTGGTATTACTCCACACCTCAGGCTAACGCAGATATGCATCATCCGCCGCAAGGCCTTCATGCTTTTTTGCGCGCCTACTATCATATGAAGAGTGCGGACTGGGCATCCAATCGCCCCTTTGATTTAGGTGCAACGAGTGCCCATGCTCTGGCTCAACTACCCGAGTACTACATCATGGAGCAAGGCAAAAGCATGCCAGAGAGCGTTGTATCTGAAATGCCAACTGCTGATGCTATCGCCAGGTGTGCCTGGTTGCCAGATCACGAGCTGGCCGTGTACGCCGCTGAATATGAACGCACAGGATTTCAGGGTGGCTTGCAATGGTATCGCTGCCTAACCAGCAATAAGCAGATCGATGACTTACGACTGTTGGGTGGATTAACTATCGACGTACCCTCGTGCTTCATCGCGGGTGATCGTGATTGGGGTGTGCATCAAATACCGGGTGCGTTCGATAAGATGCAGCAAAAGGCATGCACACGTATGTTGGGTTGTCATCTTGTGGCCGGCGCTGGGCATTGGGTACAACAAGAGCAGCCCGAGGCCGTGCTGCGTCATTTGTTTGATTTTTTTAAGCAGGCTGGCATTGCGCTTGATAGCTGATAGAGATCTGAATAGTTATCAATCCACATAAATAGCCATATCAATAGAACCATGTAATTAAGTAAATTTACTTAGCAAATGAACGCTTATACTTAATATCCACCTTTTTTGGGGTATACCGCTTACTATATAAGTTGATCTTAAATTTTGTACTGATCAGTCGGCTACGTAGATCTCAACCGGCTATATGCGCTGCAATTTTCCAGGGAGGTAATTCTGTCCTTAAACGTTTGATCCTGATAAATAATTAAATTTATTCGGAAACTTACCGGACACCTCTGTATCTTTATATGCTCGAAATCAATCGACTGTACCAATTTTTAAAAACAAGACATGACCAATGTGTCAATAAATTAAGCCTTGTTAACGTACTCCAAATCGGAGGTGGCAGAGAGAATTACTGCCTGAGTAACGCTGAGGATACTGCCCGTGCGTTGGGGCATGAGGTGATCAGTGGTTGGCTATCGCTTCCCTCTAAAATTCAAGGCAACGATTGGCAGAAACAGTTTACTCAGCATTGGTGGAATTACGATACCACTGATCAAAAGTACCTGGATTATTCTCCGAATATCGAGGAGGGTGCTATCTACATACGGGATGATGAAATTACAAAATTCATCTCTGAAAATATTCAACATCTGGATTCGCATGTTGCCTCATCAATTATCCTAAAAAATGACAAGTTTTATGCTGTTGATTATTGGGAAAAGGGATTTAGGTTTCATGAGCTTGAAAAATTAAGCATGCAACTCATCTTTTTTTTCCAAACGCTCAAGCTCAATAGCTGAATTACGCACATTTTACTGAGCCAAATTAACAACGATACATGAGCGACAGTACGGCTAACATTCAGACTGTTAAAGATAACTGCTTCATTTATTTTTGGATTTCCAAACAAATCCATGCTCCCATGGAGGGCGCGGAAGATGGCCAGTCAGCTGCTGCCGAAATTTTCGTTCGCTTTTCATCGGTTGATAAAAACTGGACAGCGCGTATCACTCCTGCATGAGTCACCCACACCATTTCCGGAACACCCAACAGGCAGGCGTTGGACAATGCATCCGCAACGCGGTCAAGCACGTCTTGAACGCATTCTTTTCCACCAAAGCGGTGATGAGGAAACTCGTTCGTCCACACATCTATAGCGGCGCGCGGAATGCTAACCCAAGGCTGCATTTCCCACTGCCCAAAGTCCATCTCTTGAAGACGGTGATCCGTGCTTGGCCCTTGTAGGTCTGGACGCATCAACAACAAGGCCTGCGCTAATTTACAAGCTCGACCAGAGGGAGATGTCCACAAGGTACTACCCAGACTAGGATGTGGAGCAAAATTCTTCGCTGCAGTGTCGGTAGCTTCCGGATCGCAATCCACGTTGGTTGAGCCGTAGCATGTGCCTGCATCGACCACTACCTGCGCATGCCTAAGCAGCCAAAGCTTCACGACATACCTGCAGCAAAAACTATTCCCAAGTAAAAGCCGATCTCAGACAATTGCTGAGTAGCGCCAAGACCATCGCCGGTAAATCCTTCCAAGCGCTTATGTAAACGCCACGCCATACATGCTGTGCACACCAAGGCTCCCAACGTACCTACTAACAAAGGCATAAATGGAAAAACATAGGCCGTCAGTACCATCGCTACAATCCACCAAAGTAATCCTACGAACAGTGTTGAATTTTTAATCGTGTCCGCTAAAGGTTTGGATTTAGATTGCTGCGTATCGCCTACATGTGCCATTGCACGTATTAAAAATAGTGGCATAAGGCGGGATGTCACATGAGCGGCAAACAAACCCACAACCGACCAAACTATATCAATCTGATAAAGCAGAACCAGCAAACTGATCTTGCCAACTACGGCCAACAAAAGTGAAACCGAACCATACGTACCGATACGCGAGTCTTTCATGATTTCTAAAGCGCGCTCGCGAGTTAGTCCTCCTCCAAGACCGTCAGCCGTATCAGCTAACCCATCCTCATGAAACGCGCCAGTTAACAAAACACTAAACGCTGTACTCAGCACCGCCGCTACCCAGGGGCTGGCAGGCAGAGCAGGCAGCGCATTTATAGCCCCGACGAAAACCATTGCGCTCAAGGCTCCAACTAACCATCCAACAGCAGGAAAATGAGCCGCACTATCGCGCAACATGGTTGTTGAATACCCTACCCACTCGGCTAATTTACCGGTAATAGGTAATCGGGTAAAAAACTGTATAGCCAATAAAAAATGACGAACAAAGCGGAGCAACATAAATTCACCCAATTAGTTTCGAACTGCAGCGACTGTTTTTTCCTGCCGTGATACGCCGGCTGATTCAAAGCTTGCCATCTCACGAAGTAAAGCGCAGGCAGATACCAATAAAGGCCATGCGAGTGCAGCCCCCGAACCTTCTCCCAAACGCAAACCCAAATCGAGTAATGGTTCAGCCTGCATATGGGCAAGCATAAGTGCATGCCCTCTTTCTCCAGACTGGTGAGCAAAGACGCAGTACTCTGCTACCGCCGGCACCATAGAAATGGCTACCAGCACGGCGGCACTGGTAATGAAACCATCCACCACAATTAAACGCTGTTCTGCAGCAGCCTGCAGCACCGCGCCTACCATCGTGGCTATTTCAAATCCACCAAAGGCTGACAGAGCAATTAATGGATTGTTCGCTTCTGGATGCCTGGCCAATACAGCTCGCAAGATATCAATTTTGTGTTGCACTCCCGAGGCATTTAAACCCGTACCTGCACCAGTGCAGTCAGCTATATCCATCCCTATCAGACGACTCATCAACAGAGATGCCGCTGATGTATTACCTATGCCCATTTCACCTAACAACAAAACATTACCGGGAAGGCCCTGGACCAATTCACCGCCTTGACGCAGCGCCTGATCACGCTGCACATCTGTCATTGCTAACCCCAGAAGAGAGTCTGCAGTACCGTAACCCACCTTACGGATAATCAAACCCGAGCGGGGCTCAAAGTCATGACGAACGCCGCAATCAACAACAGTCAAACCTATGCCATGCTGACGAGCCAACACACTAACAGCTGCACCACCTGCTAAAAAATTCTCTACCATCTGCCAGGTCACATCACTTGGGTAGGCAGATACTCCCTGTGCAACCAAACCATGATCACCCGCAAAAACCAGTAGTTGCGGATCACTCAGATGGGGTGATTCCGTACTCAGTATCAATCCAATACGTAAAGCCAGTGATTCGATTCTCCCCAGAGAACCTACAGGTTTAGTTTTATTATCGAGTGCATACTGAAGACGTTTGGCCAACTCTGAATTGCCAGGGTCTGTGATTTTTGGAGATTGATAGAGCATGATTATTTTCTTTTAATGAGCTCATTGAGCACATCATGTTCAACATACGTTTGTAAAAAATTAGCTAATCCATCGAATACATCGTCTAACGTAGACGCATAACTGCCAAACAGTGATTGCAACACCGCTGTATCTTCAAATAACCCGTGTAGATAGCAACCGAATACGTTACCTTCGTTAGATTGCCAAGCAAGGTCAGGTGTAACTTCGCGCACACTATTGGTTTGCAAATCTGTATCGGTGCGTTCTGTTGTCTGTCCGTGGTGAATTTCATAGCCTTCTACCGTGAGCTTAGACAGGGACGACCAAATTCCAGTCACATTGCCAAACGATATCTTGGTATGTCGTACAGTTTTTTCTCGATCAAATACGGTAACTAAAGGCAGCAGGCCTAACCCACGTGCATTACCGTCAACCCCAAAGGGATCAATTAATTCCTGACCTAACATTTGCAAGCCGCCACAAATACCCAGTAACGCACCTCCTTGCGCGGCATGATCAGAAATAGTTACATCCAATCCTTGTGTGCGTACCCATTCTAAATCGCTCGCGGTCGCCTTCGACCCCGGTAGAACTATCCAATCGGCACCCACGCAATCATTAGGATTTCGCGCCCAAACCAGGCGCACACCCTGTACATTTTTTAATGCCTGAAATTCATCGAGATTACTGATTCGTGGATAAGCAATAATAGCTATCGTTGTTATCACCGTGCCGGTTGAATAAGTTCGATCATCAAAAATTCCATCTTCTTCAGGTAAACCATGGTGATACCACATGGGCAGTGTCGCCATCACCGGTATGCCTGTCATCTCTTGTAGCATCTGCGGACCTGGCGCTAGCAATGAGGCGTCACCACGGAATTTGTTGAGCACAAAACCTTTGATTAACAATCGTTCTTGCGGAGGCAACAATGCCCACGTTCCATACAGATGCGCAAATGCTCCGCCTCTATCAATATCAGTCACTAAAATACAATTTGCTTGCGCATAAATCGCTACACGCATATTTACTATATCGCTCGCATGCAGATTAATTTCTGCTGGCGAGCCTGCTCCTTCTATGATCACTACGTCATTTTCTGCACGAAGCTGATCTAATGAAACACAAATAGATGGCCAGACTTTTTCACTACGCTCGCGCCAGGGCGTATCGGTCAGCTCGCGATCGACTCTTCCCAGTAGTACTACCTGGCTCATTGTGTCGGCTTCAGGTTTAAGTAATACGGGATTCATGTGCACAGTGGGCACTGCATTAGCAGCGAGCGCCTGGAAATATTGTGCTGAACCTATCTCGCCTTGTTGTTCGTCGAGCCCAACAACAACTCTGGCGTTATTACTCATATTTTGAGCTTTAAACGGAGCCACCTTCAGGCCTGATCTTGCATAGTAGCGGCACAATGCCGTCGTAACCCAGCTCTTACCCGCTCCACTGGTTGTACCCAAAACCATCACACACACTGCGGTCATTTTGCAGATATCCTAAATTGATTAATTTGTATTAATGCCTTTTCTAACGCATGCAGCGCTTCAGGCTTTTGAGCACTTAGATTCCACCAACCGGTAAAGCAAGCGATGCACCCGCCGATACGATGACTAATGAATAAATAGAATTAGCCCACTCCACAAGCTCAATCCTCAATGCCGCGCTGTGCAGGAATGCCTGCGCTAAAGGCGTGTTTAATCATAGTCATCTCGGTGACGGTATCGGCCAGCTCTATGATCTCGGGAGGGCAACGCCGTCCAGTCAGACACAGATGAACATGACTAGGACGATTTGTAAGCGTTTGCAAAACATCGTCCAGAGGAAGCCAGCCGTAAATTAACGGATAAGTTATTTCGTCTAGCACCACCAGGAAATGCTCTCCAGCCAAAATAGTGTCTTTAGCGCGTTGCCAACCGTCACGAGCCAACTGGGCTGAGTGCTCCAGATCCTGACTTTTCCAGCTAAAGCCGTCACCCAATCCTTCAATAGGAATTCCAATTTTTTCAAACATACGATGCTCACCAAAACGCGCAGAAGGTACTTTCATAAATTGGTAAATTTTGACTGCCTTACCCCTGCCATGCGCTCGCAATGCCAAACCAAAAGCCGCTGTACTTTTACCTTTGCCATCACCCGTGTTAATGATCACAATACCGCGACGTTCACCCTCAGACTTGTCATACGGCTTATCCGTAGGCGGTGATTCAATTTCCATTTTCTTTTCCTCTCAATATTAGATTTTCGGCAGCGCTACTAACTGACCTTCAAAGGCAAAAACAGCTATACGCTGATCAAACACGGCTTCCAACGCGCGATGAGTAATGGCTTCTGTACACAAACCCTGATGAACTACCCGTCCTTGCGCCATGATGACCATTTCATCTGCATGCAGCGCCATGGAAATTTCATGCAATACGCTGATTACTGTTTTCCCCTGACGTACGAGTTCGCCTACAAGCGCAAGCCAATCTGCTTGATGTGGTGGATCTAAATTCGCTAAAGGTTCATCCATTAAAAGTATGTCTGCCTCGACAGCGAGAGCGCGCGCTAAAAGTACTCGCTGACGCTCTCCACCGCTTAGCTGACCAAGCGAGCGCTCTCGCCATTCCCAAGCGTGCGTTGAGCGCAGTGCTTTTTCTACTGCCACGTTATCGGCATCACTAGGCTGTGCTATCCATGATGATTGATGCGGCAGACGACCCAGCATCACAACATCCCATATCCTAAGGTCGTCCGATGAAGGCTCGTTCTGCCCTAACCAGGATAGTTTGCGAGCTCGGCTACGGTTGGGCCAGTCCATCAAATCTCGCCCCGACAACTGCACGCTACCTTGGTGAGGTAATAGACCAGCAAGGCATTTGAGTAAGGTAGATTTACCTGCTCCGTTGGGACCGACGATACTTGTCCAGCGCCCGTCAGCAAACATCAACGAGATGTCATCAAGCGCTAGAATTTTTTCACTACCCTGACCCAACGTCACACTCAGTTTGTCAGCAAGTAAAGCGGGCATATGATGTAACGTAGTCATATCGCTCCAACTCTGCGGGCGGACCCGGCATGCATAAGCCACAGCAGATAACCACCACCCAATACCGCCGTCAGTACGCCCACGGGTAATTCCTGAGGTGCGATCAAGCCTCGGGCTAAGATGTCTGCTGCCAGCAAAAGCATGCCCCCAGCTAGGCTGGCCAGTAGCATCAAACTTGCACGCGAAGTTTTAATTAAAGAACGAATTAAATGCGGGGCCGCAAGTCCTACAAAAGCGATTAACCCAGTCTGTGCAACTGCTGTTCCCGTTGCTAATGCCAACACCAAGACCAAAGCCATACGCATGGGAGCCACTGGCAAGCCCAGAGTAAACGCCGTTGCATCACCCAAACTCAAGCCATCCAATACGCGTCCCAGCAGCCACACGGCCACACAGCAAAAGCACCATACAACGACCATCAACATAGCCGAAGTCCAGCCAACAAATACCGTTGAACCCAAGATGAACGACTGCATCGCCTGCAAGACATCAGGAGAGAACAGCAACACCCGATGCGTTGCTGCGCCCAACACCACGCCCACGATCACGCCGGACAAAAGTAAACGTAAGGTGTGACCCACTCCCTGAGAAAGTATCAGCGTAAGAAAAACAGCCAGAATGGCGCCCATAAATGCCGCACCTGTCAGACCCAGTCGCACCCACAGATTGCTAGAAAATACGCTAACGGATAGACCGCTACTAATTATGCTGGCACTGCCCAACATGCCCGTGCCTCCACCCAAAACTACCAAGGCAATGGCAACACCCAGCGATGCGCCTGATGCGCTTCCTAATAAAAACGGATCTGCTAAAGGATTGCGAAAAAGCCCTTGAGCTAATGCTCCTGCCAGCCCAAGCAACGCACCCGCAGCCCACGCACCCAAGGTGCGAGGAAGACGAATCTCCCAAATAATCTCGCGGGCCATGGATGCATGATCGATCGAAGTAACTGGACTTAACCAATACTTAAATACATTTTCTAATCCCGTACTACCAACGCACAAACCTAAAATAGCTAGCGCCAAGGTTCCCGCAATAACAGCAAGTGCAAGCACGACTGTGCTACGAACCGTCATGGTTTTAGTAATCCAGTGGTTGATGTATGGGTGGACAGACAATTAGCCATAATGTGTGCAGCCTCTGCCATTCGAGGTCCGGGACGTACCAATACGTTGGACTGATCCGCTGGAAAAACACATATTTTTTTATTGCGTATGGCGTTAATGCGTGACCATCCGGGTCGTTGAATCATACCGACAGCGCTGCGCTGACCTACCATGATGAGATCGGGATTAGCGCGAACAACGAACTCAGGATTAAGTTTGGGAAAGGCGCCGAGTTCAGCGTTGACTATGTTTTTCACACCTAATCGTTTCAGTGTTTCGCCTATAAATGACGCTTCACCTGCCGCATAAGGTCCGGGGTCGACTTCAAAATAAACGCGAGTTCCTCTTACAGAGGGCGGCAGAGACCGCACCGCGCTCGACACACCGGCATTAATAGAATGCCAAACTTTTTGAGGATCGGACACTTCCAACAGCTGACCAATTTTTATAATCACTCGTTCGACATCCGCATGAGTCTTAGGCTCAAGTGCTACTACTTTTAATCCTAACGTACGCAAATGATCTGCAGCCCGCGTCGATGTGCCCATGAGAACCACATCCGGCCGCAAAGCAACGATAGCTTCTACACTAGGATCTAAGCCCCCACCGAC
>JAULVH010000132.1:0-3359 GCA_032111105.1 Burkholderiaceae bacterium
AAATAACACCACTTTAGATTTTGCTTCTCTGGCGTCTTTGATTAATTGTTCACCCATGTCGTAAATCAGTACCCGATTTGGTAGTCCCGTTAAAAAATCTTGTTTGGCCGCCATCAGTACTTTGCGCTCTGCATCACGCAGTGCGGTGACGTCGGTAGCAAAACCACCGATGCCAAACATCTCCTTGGTGTCGAGATAGTTGAGTGGAAATTTAATGATTTTAAAATTTCGCCAACTTCCCTTTGCATCAGGTATTTCAAAATCAAACTCAACAGGATTTCGCGTCGATATCACAGTGCGATCTGCATCGACAAATTTAGAGGCGATATAGTCAGGTACCGTGTCTTTAATCAATTGGCCAGTCAACGTAAGTTCATGCGGCGCGAACGCATGTATAAAACTTCGATTAGCTATTAACAGTCTGCCATCCAAATCTTGCATGGAAATTAATACAGGACTGTAATTAATCAAGTTGTGTAGTTCCGATCGTTCGCGTATCAACGCAGCTTCTATTGATTTTTGATCAGTAATATCTGCGATAAAACTTACCCCCACAGAGCCTAGCGGCGTTTCTGCAATTCCCATGCTGGTTTGTATAGGAAAGACAGAGCCGTCTTTGCGGCGGCCGTTCATGGGGATGTCAGTAAAGATTTTTGATTTGGCTTTAGAAAAAAATTCCCGGCGATGTAATTGATACTGGTGTTGTAAGGTTTCATCCATCAACAACGCTACCGATTTTCCTATCAGCTCGTTTGGTTCATAGCCAAACATTTTATGTACATATTCATTGGCTATTTTTATTTGTCCTTCACTATCGACGGCAACCACCCCTTGTGCAGAGGCTTCGAGCAAGGCGCGATTAGTTAACTCGCTTAATCGCAATTCATCGTTACGACGCTGCAGTTCTGTCAGCAAAGACTCGGAGTATTTTTTCCCGTGCTGTATTAATTTGCCCAAAATACTCACTATCAAGCCCGTAGTAGCAAACACAATCAAGCCTGCCACCATGTCAGCTATCAAGGGGCGATCGGTGATTCCCTGTTGAATAAATAATATCCAGGCAAAGGCCATAGACAGTAGTGTTGCAACCAAGCCTGGCCCGAGTCCACCGTAAAAAGCACTGACAGTTACGGCGACCGTCGGCAGAAGGAGTAGGGCAGCGCTATGGAGTATCGGTTGCAAGAGAAAGCGCAGACCCGCCATCACCAACACGATGATGAAGGCAAATAAATAAGGAGATTTGCCGCTGAGCCTTAATTTCGATAATTGCAATTTTTCTAACATGATCTCCCTCCAACCTCAGGCAGATCATGTTTTAGCCAGCTAGTTCAGTGGCGCAGCAATAAGAGGCGACTTAGCTCAAAAGGAGGGTGGGTCTTGCGAGTGCAGGCCCAGGCGTATTTATGGTTGTAGTTTGCGCTTACTTAGTAGTTTGTCTAATGCTTCTATTAACGAAGCATTGCGCGGAGTGATTTCTATCGAGCGCGCCAGTGCCGCAAACGATGCTAAAGCCGTCTCGGGTAATGGCGGGGCTCTGTCGTAAGTGCGTAGAGATGACGCAGTAACCGCAGCGGTTCTGACGTTGACCTTGATGGTGTCAATTGGCCAACCTTTTTCCCGCAGTGAGCTAGTTAAACCCGGTAATGAGTGGCGCAGTCGTGTGGCCACCGCGGCATTGGGTACAGCCAGTTGAAGAATATTTTCATGCAGCTTAAGCACTTTGCAGCTGGTTAAAGCGGGTGGCAAGAGGCGATCGCAGTCGGCTTGCAGTCGGCCCAGGGTTTCTAAGGTGCTAAGCAGAGGTGCTAAGCCATCACTGGCCTGGAGAAATTCCGTTGCCCCGCGGGTGTTGGGCCGCTGCTGCGCACGGCGTGCGGGAGTGAAATTGGTGGGCCGGGAAGACATAGCGGGACAGTAGCACATTCCTTTTTCCTCCAGTGCGGGAAGGGCGGCAGGACGATGCCAGCATGCTAAAATCTCGCCTTTGCCCGTTTCAGCCTCCGCCCATTTGTTGGTCTCCATTCGGTCGCTGTGACGCCCGTCCCTCTTGATTATCCGCGCATGTCCCTACTGACTAAAATTTTCGGCAGCCGCAATCAGCGCCTGATAAAAACCTTACAGAAAACCGTACGCGATATCAATTCACTTGAATCCGCTCTGGAACTACTGTCGGACGAGGAATTAAAAGCAAAAACACCTGAGCTAAAAGCCAGGCTTGTTGCAGGTGCAACGGTTGACTCTATTCTGCCCGAGGCATTTGCCGTTTGCCGCGAGGCGAGCAAGCGAGTTCTCAAGATGCGTCACTTTGATGTGCAGCTGATAGGCGGCATGGTTCTACATCAAGGCAAGATTGCAGAAATGGGAACCGGCGAGGGTAAAACCTTGATGGCGACTTTGCCAGCGTATCTGAATGCCCTAACAGGCAAAGGCGTGCACATCGTGACCGTCAATGATTACCTGGCTCAGCGTGATGCCGAGTGGATGGGACGCTTGTATGGCTGGCTGGGTTTAACAACAGGCGTCAATCTCTCGCAAGCATCGCATGATGTAAAGCAGGCGGCCTATGAAGCAGATATTACTTACGGCACGAATAATGAATTTGGTTTTGATTATTTGCGTGACAACATGGTGTACGAGTTGCGCGATCGCGTGCAGCGTGGATTGTCATTTGCCATAGTCGATGAAGTTGATTCGATTCTGATTGATGAGGCGCGCACTCCGCTGATCATTTCGGGTCAGGCTGAAGATCACACCGAGATGTATCGCAAGATCAATGCACTGCCGCCGTTACTCACGCTACAAATCGGTGAAGAAACTCCCGATGGTAAAGGCGTTGTTGAAGTACCCGGTGACTACACCAAAGATGAAAAAGCCAATACCGTCCTGCTAACCGAAGACGGACATATAAAAGCGGAACGCATACTCACCGAAATGGGTTTGCTGCCTGAAGGCGCATCGTTATATGACGCTGCTAACATCAGCCTGATACACCATTTGTATGCGGCATTGCGTGCACATACGCTGTTCCATAAAGATCAGCAATATGTGGTGCAAAATGATGAAGTCGTAATCGTCGATGAATTTACGGGACGATTGATGTCTGGTCGTCGCTGGTCAGAAGGTTTGCATCAAGCCGTTGAAGCCAAAGAAGGCGTTCGCATACAACACGAAAACCAAACGCTGGCTTCGATTACCTTCCAAAATTATTTCCGCATGTACGGCAAGCTGGCCGGCATGACAGGTACAGCCGATACCGAAGCGTATGAATTTCAGGAAATCTACAGCCTGGAAACGGTGGTTATTCCGCCGAATCGTCCTAGTCAGCGTAAAGACAAACAAGATCAAGTATTTAAAAATGC
>JAULVH010000133.1:0-3970 GCA_032111105.1 Burkholderiaceae bacterium
GGGCAGGTCGAGTTCTGGGCGATGATCGGCAAGAATGCTTTGGACAACCCCGATTTGCCGATCGACTTTATGCGGGGTTTGCTGGTGGCCAGAGCCGAGGGCATGACATTGACGACACCTTTTGTCCCGCAGGGCAGTGAATGACGCCCGACCACGCTGTTCAGGTGCTTCAATCGGTAGCATTTTTACACGCTTTCATAAAGCGGCATAAAAACCAGACGGTGGACGTAGGGGACTATTACTGATGAACTCACTGCGCGATCCGAATCGTAGGCCAACGCATCCCGGTGCGATATTAAGAGAAGATGTATTGCCTGACTTGGGATGGACGCAAGGTGAAATTGCTGCGCGTCTTTTGGTAAGTAGAGTTACGGTGTCAGATATCTTGCACGAGAAAAAATCCGTCACTGCCGAGATGGCTGTTCGTATTTCACGGGCATTGGGTGGATCACCCGAGAGCTGGCTTCGTATGCAAGAGGCTTTGGATATTTGGGAGGTGGAGATGAAATTCAAAAACAATCCTGAGATTGCACCTGCCATAAATTGACGCCACGCCGCGCAATAGTATTGTTAACAGTTTGATTCGTTACTGGATTAGACTTGCCCAACAAATTTGTGTCGGTTATTAATAAGTAAGCGGTTTGCTCGGCATATCCAGTATGCGAGTCTCAAAGATTTTCTATACTACGGACCACAGACCTGCCCCAAGGACCGTATCGACATGGAAGCGGTGGGCGATTGGGAGATCGGTTGAATTAATGCTGATATTGCAAGAAAGCGGCCTCGTGTTCTTTGCGCACCTTGTCGCGCAGCGCCTTGGGCGAGAGGACTTCCACTGCGGCGCCGTGCTTGGCGATATCGAGCAGCAGCTCGCGGTCATCGGCGTAGGGGAATTCAAGAATATAGGCACCAGACTCATCAAATGAGCCCTTCTGGTCCGGGTGCCAAAGCTCGGCGGCTACCCAACGCGCGCGTTCGGGGGTAAATTTAAGCTTGGCAACATGTTTGGATTCACCCGCAAAAATGCCGTAGCTGGTCGCGAGAAACTGATCGAGTGATTTAATAGAGACCTCGATAGCCTTTTTATTAACAGGCGTGATGGCGCGGATACCATCTAATGAAAACCCGCGAAGGCCATCACGCAAGTGGCACCAAGCATCTAGGTACCAGTTATCGCGGTAATGAATCAAACGTTGAGGGGAGATTTCGCGGAGAGTGATTTCGTTGCTGGCGCGAGCGTAGTACTGAATTTCGATGCGTTGACGTTTAAAAAGCGCAACACCTACTTCTGAAAAGAAATGACTGCCTTGAACGCGTCGGCCCATTTCGACCAGTTTGATGCGTTTGCGGATTTCTTTGGAAGAGGATTCTCCCTCGCCAATAACGGCATCAAGCCTGGAAAGAAACGGCTGTATATGCGGACCAATGATGCTGCCTTGATCAAGGTTCTCCAGCAGCTGCTGCATGGTGATGAGAGCGAAGATTTCTTGCTCGGTGAACCAAAGGCCTGGGAGTGAGAATTTGGTTTTGCTGTTGACTGTGCTTTCGTAGCGGTAGCCGCGGGCATCGGAATCGTAGATGACCGGGGCGTTAAAGCGGTCGCGCATGTATTCGAGATCACGCTTGAACGTGGCGAGTGAGACTTCAAGCAAGGAAAGAAAATCGTCGCGACTAACAACTTTGCGATCTTGGAGAAGCTGATCTATTTTGTAGAAACGTTCAAGTCGCGTCATTTGTAGAGGTTATTGAAAATATAGAATTATTAAAAATATCAGATGGGGAAGCTTCGACGGGCGCGGCAGATAAAACAATAAAATTTATCTATATTTACGTGAAAAAAATGGTCAAGATGGCTCAATTTCAACTGAAAAAACGAAATCCTGAAAACGTAAAACCTCAATTAGGATACTGCCCAGTAACGTTGAGAAATTCAAGATTATAGAGAAATTTATTTTGCAAACATATGATGTGTGCTGCGTACTATTTGTTTGGTTTGAATCGTAGCTAAACGGATTAAACGCGCAAATGACTAAGGTGGCTTGACAGGCTTGGCCACAGAAAGGCCATTCGAAGAGCGCATGGTCAGTACAGTATTACAATCCTACAAACGCGGTCTAAAAATTTGCAATACGCTTGTGTCTTCTACAGTCAGCTTGAAAATAACCATGCAGCCCTGCCCATCTCACAACAAGATCGCGATTTTCGGGGAAGTCGCCGACTATCTGAAGCTTAGCGAGCTAACCATCTATCGACCACTTGGGCCAAAGAATATTTTATTTTTTAAATTGGAAGTAGAAAGTCGGCATTTCATAAAGATTCAGATCGAGCGGTGTATCGGAAAGCAGCCGTATACCCCCGGCTATATGGATATCTCATAAATTCTTGGGTAAGACAGAGTTCTCCAGATCAAGGAGACACTAAACCAACGGATAAAAAAATAGGAAACTCAAATGCGAAGTTGGAGATGCGATCAAGGGCGGCTGGCTTATTTTCAATTGGCAGAGGTGTCAAATCTTGCCCAAGCGCTAAATGCTTTCGATGGGCAGACTCTTCCTCAGGGGAGTGACCCGGATACCCTTCGCAAGTTACTGGAGAATTATTCTGACCGCCCGTTTCTTCCGGCTCACTACAAAGTATGGAGAAATTACGGCCGCGTATTTGGATTTCTTATGTTGGCCACGAAAGTTGGAGACATTTTAGTCTGTACTGATCTGTGCAAAAAGGTCGCATCTGGCGAGCTAAGCGGCGACGATTATTTGTTGCATATAGCTCAAAATTTTTCATATCCGTCGCCTGTTTTTGAAGATTACGAAGTAAGCGGCGATCAAGTTTGGCCTTTCTGTGCAGTGATAAAACTACTAATCTCAAAGTTCGTTAATCAAGCTAATCCATTAATATCAATCGAAGAGATAATTGAAACTCTCCAGGGAAATTCAATCGATGGCAGCGAACCTTTGGAATACTATAAAACGATTCCAAAAACGGGTTATAGGATTGAATCGGGTGATGATGCATATCGACAAATAAGAGAATTGATTTTATTCATATCGCAATTTTCGTTTTTGAAATGGGATAATCCATATTTGATCCTTGATGTTTCCACTGTTGATGAAGCACTAAAAATTGGATCTGCCTTTAATCCAAATAAGATGCAGAGACTTTTCGATCGCTCCGCTGAGTTAATCCAAAGAGGAGGGCTGGCAAGTGCCTCTTTTTCGAAAATTCATCCAATTGAGTCAACGCTTAATACGTTTGACATTGATTTCACAGAAGGGGCCAGAGCAAAGTCTCTTCATTTGCGCATTGAAAGAAGTGCAAAATTAAAAGAAATGTATTTTGCCCGAGCTACGAATCCTAGTGTCTGTAATATGTGTTCCCGTGATACTCTAGACCACTACCCGTGGACGGATCGTTTGATTGAGGTCCACCACCTTTTGCCGCTATCTTCTCCGATCAAAGTAGAAAATCAGTCAACTTCTTTAAAGGATGTGGTGGGCCTTTGTCCGACTTGCCATCGCGCCACGCATAAATTTTATTCGAGTTGGCTTAAAGAACACAATTTGGCCGATTTCAAAACACCTATCGATGCGAAAGCAACATATGAACTTGCAAAGAATTTTTTCATATCTTAAAAAATGAAACAAACTCAAAATTTTTCCAAGAAGTTAAATAAGAAAAAATATGAAAAGCAGCTTGAGATGCTAAAGCATTGTGAATCTTCAGGTGATTCGCTAGCTGCTGTGCTTAGTAGAAACGGCTGGACGTATGATGACCTCCAGTATGAAAATTCGGAAAGTATAGAAGGTTCGCCGATCGATTATTTTACGCTCGATGACTTCCGCCAGAAAGATAAGTCAATTCCGGTTGTAAGTTTCTTCTCGGGCGCAGGTGGCCTTGATCTTGGGTTCGAAGCCGCTGGATATGCTCATGCAGCATTAGTCGAAAAAAACGAACTTTTTTGCAACACACT
>JAULVH010000134.1:0-3862 GCA_032111105.1 Burkholderiaceae bacterium
GCGTGAATGGCGTGAGCTGTATACCGCGCTCGATTGCGCGGCAGTAGCTGCGATTCATCCGTTTTACACCGCAAGCTTGCGTGAATTTGATGCCGCAGGTCGTGTCGCTGTGGGTTCAGCGCCGGTAGGTCATGACGGTACCGAAGCCTGGCTGCAAGCGATAGGTAATGCATGCAATGTGGAGCAGGCTCTCATTGATGCGGCAAAAAATAAAATGCTACCGGCAATTAAAGGTGCATTGAGCGCTATGCCGATTAAAGGTCGCATCACACTTTCAGGATACGAAGGATCAGAATTACTGGTTGCTCGTTTGTTAGTTGAAAGCGGTGCTGATCTGCGTTACGTCGGTACAGCCTGTCCAAAAACACCGTATAGCGAAGCCGATCGTGATTGGCTGGAAACGCGTGGCGTACACGTCCAATACCGCGCATCGCTAGAGCAAGATCTGGCAGCCGTTAACGAATTCAAACCCGATATTGCCATAGGCACAACGCCGGTGGTGCAGGCAGCTAAAGAGCTTTCTATACCTTCGCTGTATTTCACGAATTTAATTTCTGCGCGTCCGTTGATGGGCCCGGCAGGTGCGGGTTCGTTAGCGACAGTAATTAACGCTGCGATGTCGAACAAGCCACGCATGGAAACAATGAAAGCCTTCTTCGGCGATACCGGCGAAGGTGATCGTGCAGGTGTTTGGGAAGGTGTGCCGGTTGATCGTCCTGAGTTCCGTGCAGAGACACGTCGTCGCATGGAAAAAGCGGCGAAGAAGCGCAAAGCCGAGGAGATGATATGAAAGTCATCGACCACGATCGCGCAGGTGGTTATTGGGGTGCGGTGTATGTCTTTACCGCCATCAAAGGTATGCAAGTCATTATCGATGGCCCGGTAGGTTGCGAAAATCTTCCGGTGACATCGGTGTTGCATTACACCGATGCCTTGCCTCCGCATGAATTGCCGATAGTGGTCACAGGTTTGGCTGAAGAACAATTAGGTCGTGAAGGTACGGAAGGTTCGATGAAGCGTGCGCATGGCACGCTGGATCCGGATCTGCCTGCGGTAGTGGTTACAGGTTCCATCGCTGAAATGATTGGTGGCGGTGTGACACCTGAAGGCACCAACATACTGCGCTTTTTGCCACGCACGATAGATGAAGATCAGTGGCAGTGCGCCAATCGCGCCATGCTCTGGTTGTGGACTGAATATGGCATGCGTCATGTGCCGCAACGTAAACCGTTTGCTGAACGTACTGCGGGCGAAAAGCCACGCGTCAATATTATTGGCCCTTGCTACGGCACATTCAACATGCCTAGCGACTTGGCTGAGATACGCCGGTTAGTGCAAGGCATAGGCGCTGAAGTCAACATGGTGTTCCCGTTGGGTAGCCACGTAGCTGATGTCGCTCGATTGGTTGAAGCCGATGTCAACATTTGCATGTACCGCGAATTTGGTCGCTTGTTATGCGAAGCGCTAGAGCGTCCGTACTTGCAAGCGCCGATAGGTTTACACAGCACGACAAAATTTTTACGCAAATTGGGCGAGTTGTTAAATCTCGATCCCGAGCCATTCATAGAGCGCGAAAAACACACCACCATTAAACCGGTCTGGGATTTGTGGCGCTCGGTCACACAAGATTTTTTTGCGACTGCAACCTTTGCAGTGGTGGCTAACGAAACCTACACACGCGGACTACGTCATTTCTTAGAAGATGAAATGGGCCTGCCGTGTAATTTTGCTGTGGCACGCAAGCCGGGCGAAAAAACCGATAGCGAAGCGATACGCACCTTAGTGCGCGAGAAGCCACCGCTGGTGATGTACGGCAGTTACAACGAGCGTATGTATCTGGCGGAAGGTGGTGCGGCATCGCCGATGAAAGCATCGTTTATTCCGGCGTCATTTCCGGGCGCAATTATTCGTCGTCATACCGGTACACCTTTTATGGGTTATTCGGGTGCGACTTACATCATTCAAGAATTTTGTAATTGTCTGTTCGATGCGTTGTTTCACATTTTGCCGCTCGGTACAGAGATGGATCGCGTTGATCCTACACCTGCACGAGCGCAAACGTTGTGGGATGACGATGCGCGCGACTTATTAAATACGTTTGTTGCAGCTGAGCCGGTGCTGGTGCAGATCTCCGCTGCTAAGCAATTGCGTGATCGTGCCGAGCGTGATGCACGTCGCGCCGGCGAAGACAGTGTGTCAGTAGAGCGAGTAACGCGTGCGCGTGATGCGATGCGCGTAGGTGAGCCTGCTTGATGCATTGCGTGAAAAGAATTTCGTGGCAATTCGCTGCGGATGCTCAGGGTTGCGGGGCTGTACGCACCACTGGCTGCAAGGCCAATTTGAAGGAGCGTTCTGATGGCTGATAGGAAGAGTATTTCCGGCCTGACCGATGAAGAGGCTCAGGAATTCCATGCGTACTACATGCAAGGGATGGTGGGATTTACGGCAGTAGCCGTGATTGCGCACATCTTGGTATGGGCATGGCGTCCTTGGTTCGTCTAATCACGGCACGTCGCTAACATAAGGAGTAACACCATGGCACGCACATTTGTAAATGAGGATAGATCCATGAAAGAAATCAATATGACTTTCTGGATGGTCTTTGCCCTCGGTTTCGCAGTCGTATTCACCATTGCACTGGTCGGTTCGCTGACAGGTATGCCTTGGCGTAGCTGGTTGCCAGGAGCGGAGAGTTGTAAGTCCTTGTTTGGTGGTGTTCAGGCCGCGGTTTATTCATTCATGTCACACACACTTTAGGGAGATAGGAACCATGTGGAGAATATGGCGCCTTTACGATCCCCTCAGAGCCATGGTGGTTCAAGGGATCTTTTTGTTCGGATTAGCAGCGATGATTCACCTCATCCTTTTATCAACGAACAAGTTCAACTGGCTGGACGGTGCAAAACCTGCCGCGACAGCTCAGAACGCACCGATGCCCAAAGCATCGACATAAATCCACTTTCGCAGTGGTGGGTAGATGCAAGCCGTCTTTGGCGAACGGCATCTACCCTCAACAGAATATTTATGGGATGAATTTTTCATCCCTAGCTGGAGGCCTCGATTATGGGCATGTTGACGTTTGAAAAAAAATACCGCGTACGCGGAGGAACCCTGGTTGGGGGTGACCTGTTTGATTTTTGGATAGGCCCGTTTTATGTGGGCTTCTTCGGAGTCACTACTGTGTTTTTTGCCTTCCTGGGTACAGCACTCATCTTGTGGAGTGCATCGCAGGGGCCAACATGGAACCTCTGGCAAATTAGCATTGCACCACCAGACCTTTCGTATGGTTTGCGATTTGCGCCATTAATGAAAGGCGGGCTGTGGCAGCTGATCACCGTGTGTGCCATAGGAGCATTTGCTTCTTGGGCGCTACGCGAGGTGGAGATCTGCCGCAAATTAGGTATGGGATATCACGTACCGTTCGCCTTCTCGATCGCCATCCTGGCGTATGTAACGCTGGTCGTGATACGTCCTATCTTGATGGGTGCATGGGGTCATGGCTTTCCTTACGGAATATTTAGCCACCTCGATTGGGTATCTAACGTCGGCTATCAATATCTGCACTTTCATTACAACCCTGCACACATGATTGCGATTAGCTTTTTCTTCGCAACCACGTTGGCTTTATCTATGCACGGTGGTCTGGTGCTCTCGTCGACTAATCCAGGCCCCGGCGAAGTGGTGAAAACACCTGAGCACGAAGATACCTATTTCCGTGACCTGATCGGTTACTCGGTCGGCACACTGGGCATACATCGTCTCGGATTATTTCTTGCACTAGCTGCAGTATTGTTCTCTGCACTGTGCATCGTAATTTCAGGTCCATTCTGGAGCCGCGGTTGGCCCGAATGGTGGAACTGGT
>JAULVH010000135.1:0-2032 GCA_032111105.1 Burkholderiaceae bacterium
TCAACTGTAATGAGTGATTGCTCAGGCTTGACGGTATCGCCGGGTTTGACTAATAGCTCAATGACTTCGACTTCTTTGAAATCACCAATATCCGGTACATGAATTTCCATGAGGCTCATAGCTAGGCTCCGTTAGGCAGTCATAGGAAAACTGATTACACGACAAGGCAGCGCTGAGCTTTTATCAAACTCAGCACCTGCATGAATACCCAGCTCGGCAAGCTGGCGTGCACTGCCCAGCGTGTCGTAGGCAGCATACATAGCACCTAACGCAAACGTCTTACCGCTACCGATGGCCCAAAAGCGATCGAAGCTAAAAACTTCACGATAGGAATACACGCCGAATATGCCTTTGGTGTTGGCTATCAATGTCGTAATCTGAGAGGACTCATAAGGATCGTCCTCTTCTTCCTTAATGTTCAAAAAATATTTTTCTTTCAAAATCTGATGAGCGCGGGAAAAGGTATCAAATACTTCATCTCGCGATCCCAACAGACAATCATCACCCATGTCAGTGAGGAGTTTTTTCATTACAGGAAAATGCGCCGTGGTTCCTGCCAGCGCAATATAAGAGCCGCCTATAGAAAAAATCTTTTCATTCGCTTCATACGCGTTCGACAAGCGCGTATCGCCAAACGTCACTAGCGAGTCAGCTGCAATAGCTATCTCATTATTTTTACGAACAACTACACAGGTGGTCATGAAAATAGACTCGTGCTAATTACAGCAAGGTCTTGCGCATATCTGCTAAAGCCTCAGAGAGATAAACAGAAAAACGCGCGCCCATGGCACCGTCAACAACTCGATGATCATACGAAAGCGACAGCGGCATCATTAAACGCGGTATGAATTCTTTGCCATTCCAAACCGGCTTCATTGATGATTTAGACAAACCCAAGATCGCAACTTCAGGCGCATTAATAATCGGCGTAAATGCCGTACCACCTATGCCGCCTAATGAAGAAATCGTAAAGCTGGCACCCTGCATATCCGCAGGTTTTAGTTTGCCTTCACGTGCCTGCGCTGAAAGCTCACCCATTTCTTTGGCAATTTCAACGATACCTTTTTTATCTGCGTTTTTAATTACTGGCACCACTAGGCCGTTAGGTGTGTCGGCTGCAAAACCTATGTTGTAGTAATGCTTAAGAATCAGGTTTTCGCCATTAGCGTCCAGCGACGAATTAAATGCCGGGAATTTTTTTAATGCCGACACACTGGCCTTGATAACAAAAGCCAGCATCGTCAGCTTGACACCTGACTTACCCATCGATTCATTCGAGCTTTTTCGAAATTCTTCTAGCTCGGTAATATCGGCTTCATCAAACTGAGTCACATGCGGAATCATCACCCAGTTTCTGTGCAGATTAGGGCCACTGATTTTTTTAATGCGTGATAACGTTTCAAGAGAGGTTTCACCAAATTTTGAGAAATCCAGTGATGGCCAAGGCAGCAATGACATGCCCATACCTGTGCCTGCGGCAGCCGTGGCTGTAACTGCTGCGCCACCCGCCATGACACCTTTAACGAAACCCTGAACGTCTTCTAAAAGAATACGGCCTTTGGGACCAGTGCCTTGCACGCGCGCGAGATCAACACCTAATTCACGACCAAATTTACGCACCGAAGGTGAAGCATGCGCACGACTGCCCTCAGCACTGGTGGCGACAGGCGCTGCACTCGCAATGGCTGCCGGAGCAGGCGTCGATTTTGCTGGCGCAGCAGCCACAGCAACTGGAGCTGCGGCTGGTGCTGGAGATGGTGCAGGCACAGATGCTGGCGCAGCAGCGACAGCGTCACTGGGCTCTAGCATCAGTAGCAATGAACCTTCAGCGACTTTGTCGCCGATTTTGACTTTTAATTCTTTGACTATCCCTGCGTGACTGCTTGGGATTTCCATACTGGCTTTGTCAGACTCTACGGTGATAAGCGATTGTTCCGCTTTAACGACATCACCTACTTTAACCAGCAATTCGATAACTTCTACTTCTTTGAAGTCACCAATATCTGGCACGTTAATTTGTATTTGGCTCATG
>JAULVH010000135.1:2059-2768 GCA_032111105.1 Burkholderiaceae bacterium
CGGAGAAGAGTCCCGCCCTTATCGGGTGGGACCTCGTTCAGTTTTTTTGGCAGACAGTCCTACAACGTAACCGGATTGGTTTTATTCGGATCTATCGCATATTTTTGAATCGCTTTGGCGACCACATCAACATCAATAGAACCTGCCTCAGCGAGTGCCTTGAGTGCTGCTACGGTTACAAAATAACGATTCACTTCGAAAAACTCTCGTAATTTTGCGCGTGTATCCGAACGACCAAAACCATCGGTTCCCAATACTTTGTAGCTTCTGTCTTTGGGCATAAAAGCGCGTATCTGCTCTGCATAGGTGCGCATGTAATCGGTTGCGGCAATCACTGGACCCTGACTAGCTTGCAGCGATTGCGTTACAAACGGAACCCGCGGAGTTTTTGCGGTGGGGTTAAGCATGTTCCAGCGCTCAGCATCTTGCCCATCGCGCGCAAGGCCTGCTTTTCCGCGCTATAGGCGTCGCGGAGCTGTTCGATCATCAGCCTGGAGATGTCGTCCATCGTCGCGTCCCTGGTGCTCGGCCCGCATGGGTGCGGCGCCGGGGCGGGAACGGGTGGGCGGGGGAGAGGTTGCTTCCGGTCCTTGCAGGTGCTGGTGCAGGGCGCGAGGCGCTTATTGCACCGGGCGCTGTTCCTCGGTCACGGGGCGCGGCGTCTGAGTGCCGGAATTGGCGACCAGCACGCCGCCGAGCAGCGCCAGGG
>JAULVH010000136.1:0-2594 GCA_032111105.1 Burkholderiaceae bacterium
CTTTGGGATGTATTTTTCTAATGATGTCATCGCCTGCCGCATCTTTTTTGCTGCCTAAGCAACCGGTCACGATGACCTTGCCGTTTTCATTCAACGCCTCGCCTATGGCATCCAATGATTCCTGAAACGCGGAGTCGATAAAACCGCAGGTGTTTACGATGACGAGATCAGCGCCGTCGTAGGACTTGGCTGTTTCATAACCTTCGGCGCGTAACTGCGTAAGAATTTGTTCGGAGTCCACCAGCGCCTTGGGGCAGCCAAGTGATACAAAACCAACTTTAGGAGGAGTAGCTGACATGAGGTGCGTAAGATAAAAAGAATTTACTGATGAGTATCAGCGCGGTGAGAGATTGTACCCTTTACAGGCTGCCACCTCGGGTCTGGGGCCACCCCTGAAAAACAAAAACCGGCCTGAGATTCGACTCAGACCGGCTTACGTCTACACGAATTGCTTACTTCGTTTCTGTAGTACCACCTGGTGCAGGCGCGCCAGGGAAAGGGAAAACGTTAAACACGTTCTTGGCCTGACTTTGCATCTGATCCTGCATCTGCATAAACAAACTCTTACTTTGTTCTATGTAGTTGCTCATCATGCCTTGCATCATCGGTGCCTGTACGCTCATAAACTGAGTCCACATTTCCGGGCTAAAGGATTTCTCATCAATCACACCGCGTGAGTTTTCCGACATCTTGTTTTGTATGTCGATAAACACCTGTATGTTTTTCTCGAGGTAGGAACCCATCATGCCCTGCATAGCGTGGCCGTAATAGCGAATAATTTGCGCTAACGCCGAGCTGGAGAACATAGGCTGGCCATTCGATTCTTCTTCCAAAATGATCTGCAACAAAATGCTGCGGGTCAGATCTTCTTCCGATTTGGCGTCCACCACAACAAATTGCTCATTCGCTAAAACCAGCTGTTTCACATCGACTAATGTGATGTAAGAGCTAGTCTGAGTGTCATACAAGCGGCGATTGGGGTATTTTTTTATCAGGCGCTCTGACGCCTTTTTTGAGGTACTCATGAGGTGGTCCAGTTATTTTGCGTCGCAATGAAATGGCGACATTGTGATCAAATTCCGAACGGATGTTCGAGCCTCGGTGCCCTATAGTGCACCAAAACAAAGCCTAGTGAAAGCATAGGCTGGGTAAATGATCTTTTATTGCGACGCAAAAGTGAATTGCATTTCAAAAATGCTATTAATGGTTAGTGGTGCTGCAACATACGGTCGCTCAAGCCTTAGCTTTAACATAACGACCCGGGGCTGGCTCTATGGGCGGGTAGGCTTTGTTGCCGAACTTGCGCGGCGCTTCTTTCTGTTCACCGGCATGACTAGCTAGAAAATCGGCCCACTCACCCCACCAACTTCCGGCATGCTCAGTCGCCCCTTCCAACCAGGCGCTAGCGGTTTCAGGCAACTTGTCATTGCTCCAGTAACTGCGTTTTTTCTTGGCCGGAGGGTTAATCACTCCTGCGATGTGTCCTGAGGCTCCCAATACAAAACGATTGTTCTTGCGCTTACCGGCATTGATGAGACCCGTACTGGCATAAGCACTGAGCCAGGGCACGATATGGTCTTCGCGCGAAGCGTAGATAAAAGCGGGTACCTGAACTTTGCCCAGATCAATCGGATCACCTGCAACCGAAAGCTTGCCCGGAATTTTCAAATTATTTTCCAGGTACATATTGCGCAAGTAATAGCAAAACATAGGGCCGGGCAAATTAGTACTGTCTGCATTCCAGTACAACAGATCAAAGGCCGGTGGTGCTTCGCCTTTCAGGTAATTCGCTTCGACGTAATTCCACACCAAATCATTGGAGCGCAGACTAGAAAACGCCGCGGCAAAATCGCGGCCCGGCATCAGACCGCCCTTACCTATCGCTTGCTCGCGTTGTGCAACCTGAGTTTCATCGACGTACACCTCGATCGAACCCACATCAGAAAAATCTAGCATAGTGGTCAGTAGCGTCAGGCTAGAGACAGGCTTTTTACCGCGCGCCGCTAAGGCCGCGAGCGCACTGGCAAGTATCGTCCCGCCGACACAAAAGCCCAAGGCATTGATCTGCTTTTCACCGCTGATAGCCTGAGCAACTTCTATGGCTTGGATTACGCCTTTTTGTACATAGTCATCCCAACCTAGCGTACCCAAACTCTCATCGGGATTTACCCACGACACCACAAACACGGTATGCCCTTGGTCAACCGCGTAGCGTATCAATGAATTTTCTGGCTGCAGATCAAGGATGTAAAACTTATTTATGCATGGCGGCACAATCAGCAGCGGACGCTGATATACCTGCTGGGTAAGAGGACGATATTGCAGCAGTTGCATTACTTCATTTTCGAAGACAACTGAACCCTCACTGCTGGCTACATTGACGCCCACTTCGAAGGCTTTTTCATCGGTCTGAGAAATATGGCCTTTGCGCATGTCTGTGAGCATTTGCATAATGCCGCGCTGCAGACTTTCACCCTTGGTATCTATTAGTAATTGCTGCGCCTCAGGATTAGTCGCGAGAAAATTTGCAGGCGACATTGCATCGACTGCCTGCTGGGTCGCGAAACGAATTTTTTTCTTGGTTTTTTCATCGA
>JAULVH010000137.1:0-2017 GCA_032111105.1 Burkholderiaceae bacterium
AGAAGATGCGTACGCGACGCGGATGCATGCCTGCTGAAAGATCGTGAAGAATCATGGGCTACCTCTGGTTAGGTCCTAAAGGAATGGCTCGAGCAATAATTGCTGCAATTCGGCGATCTCGTGTTCTAGGTGCAAGCGACCCAAGAGTATGGAGTCGCCCTGCTACTAATAAATCGGCCAGCCCGTGCGCGACCGCCCATACAGCAGCGACATCAATCATCATGGTGCTGTCCTTTTTAGCCGAACCCCCATCTTGAGTCACACCCCTAACATGTTCAACCAACTCCTCAAACGCAGACTCGGCAACACTTTGAAGGCCAGGATCGTCGAAGTCGGGACGATCAGAGGAGAACATCAATCGGAATATGGCCGGATTTTCCAGCGCGAACACGACATACCCTACTCCCGACGCCTCTAAATGAGCACGCGGGTCAGGCGCCGCCCGCTGACGAAAATCACGCTGACGCTGAAGGAATCGCTCGAACCCTCTTGCAGCCAGTGCAGTCAGCAGGCCATTCGCATCGCCAAAATGGTGGGCAGGTGCTGCGTGACTAACCTCCGCGCGCTTAGCGACGCCACGCAACGAAAACCCCTCAATACCGAATTCATTGAGTTCATCTTCGGCAGCATCGAGAAGCGCCAACGATAAGTTGCCATGGTGATAAGTGCGCCGATCAGTAGGTAGATTTTGGGTCTTCATGCGCCTAAGGATCTCCCGAAATTCTGACAGCGTCAAGATTAATGTTGACAGTGTCAAATTAGATGGCATAATCTTGACAGTGCAAAGTTTGCTGGACTGAATGACACGCCCGTCAATTTAATTAATCGAACAAGGAGACAAGCCATGAACCAACAAAACCATGATAACCGTACTGTTCTTAGGATTATTAGCGGCGTGATATTGGCGATCGCTTTCCCTGTCTTGCCTTCACTTTCACAATCTACATCCACCGTTTTGCTGGAGGTTTCTAGCTTTAAAAACACCCGAGGGACCCTTAACTGCCGATTGTTTACAAAAGCATCCGACTTCCCGGACGGTGAAGGCATTTTGACAGTGCGCACGCCTATTGCAGGTCCGAATACGGCCTGCACTTTTCCAAATGTTGAGCCCGGTACCTATGCAGTGGCAGTTGTGCACGACGAGAACAGCAACGGCAAGCTAGACAAGAATTTTGTAGGAGTTCCTAGCGAAGGGTATGGAGTATCGAATAACAAAACGTATGCGCTCTCAGCGCCGAAATGGGACGAGTCCGTATTTACCATCGCACCGAGCGAAAGTAAGACGCTTCAGGTCAAGCTCAGATACTGACAAAACCTAATCAAAACCTAGGAAGCATCCCATCTAAAAAACGTGATCGGTCAAATTGGGGAGGTCATCATGAAGCAAACAAAGACTATCTTGGTTACTGGTGCGAGTAGTGGAATCGGCCTTAGTATGGCGCGAATACTAGCTACCCGGAATCATCGTCTCGTTTTGGTAAGCCGGAGCGACGATAGGCTTGCAGCCGTCGCTAATGAGCTACGTCGAACCACCTCGGCCGAGGTCTCTACCTTTGCTGTTGATCTCAGCGCGCCAGAGGGAGCAGAGCACCTCTTTGAATTCTGCGAGGCACAGAAGTTTCAGATTGATATCCTGATTAATAACGCCGGGTTCGGCATTCTGGACGAGCACGTTGTGATTGATCCGAAAAAACTAAGGCAAATGCTCCAGCTAAATGTAATCGCTGTCGCAGAGCTTTGCCAACTGTTTGGCGCACAAATGAAGCGTCGTCGTAGCGGGATAATTCTTAACGTCGCTTCAACGGCTGCGTATCAGGCAACACCTTACTTTGCTGCGTATGGCGCTTCAAAGTCTTTCGTCCTGTGCTTGTCGGAAGCACTAGCTAAGGAACTTGAGGATTATGATGTACAGGTTAGCTGCCTAGCGCCAGGTCCAACGGATACCGCTTTTTTCGACGCCATTGACCCTCAAAAAATTACTGAAGGTCACTTTTTTCAAAAGGCGGGACGCACGAAT
>JAULVH010000138.1:0-1260 GCA_032111105.1 Burkholderiaceae bacterium
TGTTTGAAAACAACGCTAGGCATGAGGATCATGCTAACTGATGCCGCATGTCAGACTAGAATGATAGATTATCTAGATAAATTATTTTCAGAATGCGTTGATAATGATGAGCGGGTAGACATCTGCCTGCCAATATCTGAAGTTTATTCAAAGCTTGATGAATCTGAAAAAGGTAAAAAACTCATTGCTAGCATTGATAATTGGTTTTTTAACTTGTGGGTAAAAAAAGAACCACATAATTCTTCTTTTAATCATAAATATGCGAAGCTTCTATGTAAAGAGTTAGAGCACCATTCGGAAAAATATAGATCGATTGGAAAAAAAATTTACTTAAGAGATAAGTTAGGCTATGCAATAAGTTTTTTTGCAACTGAAGTAAAAGAATTTGAAATATCAACTTCGCTTTTGATTGCTATTGCCAGGAACAGAGTTACTTATGGTTTTGCTATGTATAAATTTTTAAATAACAAAGATGCTTTGAAACATGCGCTTTCATCCGCAAACAATTTGCCCAACTTAATCATGCAATATAGATATGTGTCAGTTCTTAAAAAAGCTGCCCAGAAGTACTTTAAAGCTGATTTGAATTTAAATGCTGAAATAATAGCTACCAAGAACGCTATCAAAAAATCTATAGCGGTTGCCAAATCCAAACATTAATTTGACGGCATATCGGCTGTCGAATTTAACTTTGTCGTAATCACGGGCGAGTTTTGCGATTGGGTGTTTAGTGGGTAAATAGAAGAACGCTCGCTTACGTCAGTTGCTTGTGCGTGCGCCTAAACGAGACGTTGCACCTATAGCTAAGCGCTGATCTTACGTTTATCGTTCTACCAAAAAGCGAGCTGCGGCCCGCTTTTTTCATTTCTGAGGACTTTGTCATTTGGAACTAATTGGCCAGATTGAGCACACATTTCTCAACTTAAGGAGAGAGATATGTAATCGAGGTCGATGACTATCAATTCTGAGTTTACCTAACGATGTGGTGTGTCAAATTGGAGTGGGCCACTAGCAAACCTAGAGATAGTTTAAATCGGATATTTTTTCTGCGATCCCAGCTGAACCGTAAATGCAAGGCGACAGAATTTTTATTGAACAAAATTAATTTTTAAGTGACCTATGAGCACTTCACAAGGAGATCTTATATGAGAATAAATAATGAAAGCAATGCAGTAGTAAAGTATCCAGGTGACTCATTGAAAGTTGGGTTGGAAGTCAGTAACTCACCACAACAGCCGTTAATGACTTGTGCTGCACTTC
>JAULVH010000138.1:1270-10876 GCA_032111105.1 Burkholderiaceae bacterium
ACGAATTGTGATGAATTTGCAATGGGAAGTAGCAATGAAAACTCTGCTTTTGGTCCAGTTTTAAATCCTTTGGATGAGAAAAAAGTACGTGTTCGTCAGCTGCATGATGAAATTTTGCGTTACGGAGATTACACTGAGCCCGAATTGCATCCCTCTATTTTGCTCGACCTTTGGGGTATCTGGGTAAAGGATATGGTGGCTAATCCGAACGCTGATATTTTTGTGAGCTGCCTCGAGGCGCTAGCTTATGCTGAGTTTGGCGCGAGTATACCCGGCCATGGTTGGGATCAATGGCTGCAAAATTCTCATAATCTCACCAAGGTGGTTGATAGGATATTTCAAAGCAAATATACCGATGAACGATCTGACATGATTGGAGCGCTCATTCCCATCGTTAACCTCGACGGCCTTGCGATTCTTATCGATGCTATTGAGCGGTTTAATGACAGAGATGACTACGCAGGGTTATTTGGTAAAGTCAATGTTGCATTGGATATTTTGAAAAAAAGTGATGCAGATGACGGAAAGTGGCCTGAACTCAAGCGTCGTATAAATGACTTTGTTAACACGGCTACATTCCACAGTGAAATTGACATCATTATTAATGAGGGTCGACAGCTTTCTACAATTCGACCGCAATCAGGAATTAATGAAGGTAACGCTCCAACAAATCCCTCAAGAGAGTGGGAGTATAACCATACAATCAGTAATCAAGCCGCATTTCATCATCGACGAAATGAAATCGAGGGATCACACTACTGGCATAGGCTGGAAAACTATCGCATCGCAATCGAGCGCACACTTGCTTCTGCCAAGTCTGCTCCTGTTGAACAGGCTGCTGCTGCACTGGCGCGACTGTGTCGCAGCTTGTCTCCTAATGATCCACACTTTGGTGTTAAAGGGACTCAGAACTTAGACCAGTATGTGCGTGACTATCTGCCTTCGATCCAGCCGCGTTTCGCTGAGTTAACGAGAAATTAATCCGGTAGCATTATGCTGATAGCAGTATTCATTGATAGATCACTAAGCGGGCTGCGGCCCGCTTTTTTCATTTCTGAAGACCATGTTATTTGGAACTAATCGACTAGATTGAGCACACATTTCTCAACTCAAGGAGAGAAATATGCGATCAACATCGATGACTAGCCCAATCCCAACTTTACCTAGCGACATGTTGCGTGAAATTACGCTGAAGTTGCCAGTAGTCGGATCGACAAAGCCATGGCGGGATCTGAATAGTCTTGCGACAACCTGCAATGGTTTATATCAATGGAAAAAATCAAAAGTTGACTTAGATGTTCTGGCAGAGTGGAACGAAGTAAATAAACTTATCCCTGTAAAAAATAGCTGGATCAAGGGACTGGAAGTCATTGCTAGTGATTATGAAAACTCGCCGACACGATTGTTTCGCGAACCAATTCTTCGCAAAATAGCTAGCAAGCGGCTAGATTCAGACCTCGACAACCAAATAAAGGATTTCGACTTATTTTTCACTATGCTTTTTTCAATGCTTGAGAAAATTTCATATGAAGACATTCGTCAGTTATTGGGCGTGTTCAGTGAAGCTTCATTACATACAAAAACTCAAATTATTTCAGTATTGCCATTGTTTTTGCCGGCGCTCGATAGTAAAAACAGGCAGCAGGTCTTATGCCAGTTGTTCAAGTTGGTTGATAACGATCCAGGACTTAGGTATTCACTCGCAACTAGCGGTGCGTTTAATAAGGTCGGAAATTCACTGGGTGAGGACCATCAATCTAAAATTCTTTTAATGCTTAGTCTTTATTCTCGCAATCTTGTAAGGCTAGGTTCGGATAAGGATGAGTTTGTCCTTGATTTCATCCGCGATGATGTCCGTTGGTCTTGGGTAATGGATAAAGTGCCTGAATATTTGAACACGAAGCAGGGCCTTCATACCATGCTGGATGGTCCTGTTTGCCGAAAAAAAATGATAACTTATTTAGAAAAATTATTTTCAGAGTGCGTGAGCGATTTTGATCGATTTATTGCTTGTCAGGGATTAGTGACCTTTTACCCTAGGATTCGCGAATGTAGTGAAGGAAAAAAATTCGTTGATAAGCTTATTCACTGGTTTTTAAGATCGCCGGAATTTTGTATTGCTGAGAATGGCCCCCTACATAAATCTTTCATTGGCTTGTTAAGCAAACATTTAGCAATGTACAAATCTTCTTTAGGGAAAAAAGAAAAAGACCTTCTTACTGAAAAAATTTCAAAAACTATTAGTTATGCGATTCGAGTAAAGGCATATCATCAATCGACTTCTCTTTTAATTGAAACTGCAACACTAGATAAAAAATTAATTACTAATGTTTGTCAAAATTCTTTAGATTTAACTAATAAAGATGCTTTGGTGCATGCACTACTGCATGTGAACAGTCTAAAAGACTTGAGTAATCGATATTATTATGTTTCTGCGCTTTGTAATGTTGCTCGACATCATCGCGATTCTGATCCGAAATTCACTAAAGCTTTTTTTGATGTGAGAAATGCGATTTTAATGAAAATGTAAATCTGAATAATCTAGCTAAATTTTTAATGTTTAACGATGAAATCGCTGTTTCATCTGCTGCCGAACTTACGTCTTCAGTAGCTCTGTGGTGTTTTATGCTTGGGTGTTTAGGACGCGGGTAGTAAATCGGTCTACCGCCAGTATCAATGGTTTATGGGTGCACCAGATAAATCCTATCTACTAATACCCGAGTGATTCAGCGACTGAGCAGTCACTAAACGGACCTTAGCAGGTCCGTTTTTCATGTTCCAAAGCGTCAACGCTGTGGTATTCTGCGCGCGTAGTATTAAAGACGTAGGTAGTGCAGTCCATGGAGCGGAAAGCCCGTAAAGTGGATGGTTAAGTGGGCCTCGGTGAGGTCCGGTCGGAAGTTGCAGGCGCCTTGCCTGGCAATTCCTAACCCCCAAACTCTCGCGAAGCGCGAGCAAAAGGTGAGCCAAATGATGCAGCAGTACTTCTCCAACTCCTATCTGTTTGGAGGCAATGCCCCGTACGTGGAAGAACTCTACGAGGCCTACCTTCTCAATCCCGGTGCAGTTCCTGATAACTGGCGAGCGTATTTCGACGCCATGCAGCATGTGCCGGCTGTCGATGGTTCTGATCGTCCCGATGTTCCCCATGCCAGTGTGGTGGCTTCCTTTGCCGAGCGTGCAAAGCTAGGCCCGATTCGCACGGTGTCTGCTTCGGCGGATGCCGAGATGGGTAGAAAACGCGTGGCGGTCACGCAGCTGATTGCAGCTTATCGCTTTCTCGGTACGCAGTGGGCCAATTTGGATCCGCTGCAGCGCCAGGAGCGTCCTGCCATTCCTGAGCTCGAGCCTTCGTTTTATGGTTTCTCGGACGCGGACATGGATGTTGTGTTCAACATCAGCAATACTTATTTTGGTGCCGAGACAGCGTCTCTGCGCGATTTGCTTCAGGCCTTGCGTGATACCTACTGCCGCAGCATAGGTGCCGAATTTCAATACATGACCGATCCAGCGCAAAAACGCTGGATGCAAGAGCGCCTGGAAGGCTCACGTTCAACGGGTAACTTTACGCGCGAACAAAAGCTACACATCCTTGATCGCTTAACTGCCGCTGAAGGTCTAGAGCGTTATTTGCACACTAAATATGTCGGTCAAAAGCGCTTCTCGCTGGAAGGTGGCGAGAGCTTCATTGCCTCGTTAGATGAAGTTATACAGCGCGCAGGTAGTCAAGGTATACAAGAGATGGTAATCGGCATGGCGCACCGCGGCCGATTGAATGTGTTGGTCAATATTTTGGGCAAGATGCCGCAAGATTTGTTTGCTGAGTTCGAAGGCAAGCATGGCGATGATCTTCCTGCAGGCGATGTGAAATATCACCAGGGCTTCTCGAGTGATATTTCAACTCCCGGTGGCCCTGTGCACTTATCGCTAGCGTTTAATCCTTCGCATTTAGAGATTGTTAATCCTGTCGTTGAGGGATCGGTCAAAGCGCGTATGGACAGACGCGGCGACAAAGAAGGCAAGCAGGTTCTGCCGATATTAGTTCATGGTGATGCAGCGTTTGCGGGGCAGGGCGTTGTGATGGAAACCCTCAATCTAGCGCAAACCCGCGGCTATGGTACGGGCGGCACTGTTCACATCGTCATTAATAACCAAATTGGTTTTACTACCTCCGATCCGCGTGACACGCGCTCGACGTTGTACTGCTCAGACGTGGTCAAGATGATTGAAGTGCCGGTGTTGCACGTCAACGGCGACGATCCTGAAGCGGTAGTTTTTGCGACCCAAATCGCGATTGATTTCCGTATGCAGTTTCAAAAAGATGTGGTGGTTGATATTGTGTGCTTCCGCAAACTCGGCCACAACGAGCAAGACACACCCGCCCTGACTCAGCCGCTGATGTACAAAAAAATCGGGCAACATCCCGGTACGCGCAGACTCTATGCAGACAAGCTAGCTACGCAGGGAACCATTGCAGTTGATGGCGGCGACACGTTGGTCAAAGATTTTCGTGATGCGATGGATGCAGGGCGCAGCACGATAGATCCGGTTATTTCTAGTTTTAAGAATAAATATACAGTCGACTGGATGCCCTTTCTGAATCGCAAATGGACAGACGCGGCTGACACGTCGGTGCCAGCTGCGGAGTTAAAGCGGCTTTCAGAGCGGATTACGACCTTACCTCAGAATTTCAAAGCCCATCCTCTGGTAGAAAAAGTATTAGCTGACCGCGCCGCTATGGGCCGCGGAGAAACCAATCTGGATTGGGGTATGGGTGAGCATCTTGCCTTTGCTACCTTGGTTTCATCGGGTTACGCCATTCGTATAACTGGCCAGGATGCTGGTCGCGGTACGTTCACGCACCGCCATTCGGTACTGCATGATCAAAATCGTGAGAAGTGGGATGCTGGTAGCTACATTCCGCTGCAACACGTATCGGATCAGCAAGCTCCATTTACAGTGATTGATTCCGTGTTATCGGAAGAAGCGGTGCTAGGTTTTGAGTATGGTTATTCGACGGCTGAGCCAAATACGCTGACGATTTGGGAAGCGCAGTTCGGTGATTTTGCGAATGGTGCGCAAGTCGTTATCGATCAATTTATTAGTTCGGGTGAAGTGAAATGGGGTCGTGCATCGGGTTTAGTGATGATGCTGCCGCATGGTTACGAAGGTCAGGGCCCAGAGCACTCATCAGCACGGATAGAACGTTTTCTGCAGCTCAGTGCAGACAACAACATGCAGGTTGTTCAGCCAACTACCGCCGCGCAGATTTTCCATTTGTTGCGTCGTCAGATGATTCGCCTGTTCCGCAAGCCTCTGGTGATCTTCACGCCTAAATCGTTATTGCGAAATAAGGATGCGGGTTCACCGCTTTCTGAGTTGATTAAAGGATCATTCCACACTGTCATTGGTGAAGTTGATGAGACGATTGATCATAAAAAAGTAAAACGCGTCTTGGCATGCTCTGGCAAGGTGTACTTTGATTTAGTCAATGCACGTAAAGAGCGTGGTGTGACTGACATTGCCATTATTCGGGTAGAGCAGTTGTATCCCTTCCCGCACAAAGCCTTTGCGACTGAACTCAAATCCTTCCCCAATCTGAGTGAGTTGGTTTGGGTGCAGGACGAGCCGCAGAATCAAGGTGCATGGTTTCAGATTCAACACAACATCTTTGAAAACCTGGCCGAAGGCCAAAAGCTAGCGTATTCAGGTCGTCCAGCGAGCGCGTCACCTGCGGTCGGCTATTACGACAAGCACTACGCACAGCAGAAAGCGTTGATAGATACCGCTTTCGCTAAGCTTAAAGGTTTCATCCTTACCAAATAAAGACCCTGCAGCGAGCTGGATGCCGGCTTGCTGCGCGAGCAACCCGAAACGGAGAGTGATATGGCAATTTTGGAAGTGCAAGTACCCCAGCTGTCGGAATCAGTAGCGGAAGCAACGCTGCTGCAGTGGCACAAAAAAGTGGGTGAAGCAGTAGCGCGTGATGAAAATCTCATCGATATCGAAACCGATAAAGTGGTGTTGGAGTTACCAGCGCCAGCACAAGGCGTCATCATAGAAATACTTCGCGGCGATGGTAGTACTGTTGTCGCTGGCGAGGTGATCGCACGGATTGATACCGAAGCATCGGCATCGGTGGCAGCTCCCGCTGCAGCACCTGCGGCCGCGGCACCCAAAGCGGCAGCTGCTCCAGTAGCCGCAGCTGCGGCAAGCAGCAGTATTGCTATGCCCGCTGCAGCCAAAATGCTGTCTGAAAACAAGCTCTCAGCTGATGCGGTTTCTGGCACAGGTAAAGATGGTCGTGTTACCAAAGGCGATGTCATCAATGCCTTGAGCCAGCCAGCTAAGGCACCTGCACCGGCAGCCGCTGCACGTGCAGCGTTACCTTCGGTAGCAGTGCCTGCGATTGATCTTGGCGATCGACCCGAGCAGCGTGTTCCTATGAGTCGACTGCGGGCGCGTATTGCAGAGCGGCTGCTGGAATCCCAAGCAACTAATGCGATTCTTACGACCTTTAACGAGGTCAATATGCAGCCCATCATGGATCTGCGTAACAAATACAAAGACAAGTTCGAAAAAGAGCATGGCGTAAAGCTGGGCTTCATGTCGTTCTTTGTCAAAGCAGCGGTCGCTGCCTTGAAAAAATATCCGGTTTTGAATGCCTCTATCGATGGTAACGATGTGGTGTATCACGGCTTTTTCGACATCGGCATTGCAGTCGGTTCGCCACGTGGTTTGGTGGTTCCGATTTTGCGCAATGTGGATCAGATGACGATTGCTGAAATCGAGAAAAAAATTGGTGAGTTTGGTCAGAAAGCTAAAGACGGTAAATTGACTTTAGATGATCTGACAGGCGGTACGTTCTCTATATCCAACGGTGGTGTATTTGGATCGATGTTGTCTACCCCGATTATCAATCCTCCGCAGTCAGCGATTTTGGGTGTGCATGCAACAAAAGATCGCGCTGTTGTTGAAAATGGCCAGATCGTTATTCGCCCTATGAATTACCTCGCTCTGTCATATGACCATCGCATCATCGACGGCCGTGAAGCTGTGTTGGGCTTGGTGGCGATGAAAGAAGCGCTGGAAGATCCAGCACGACTCTTACTCGATCTGTAAGGGGCGGCCATGTCAAAAGCGTTTGATGTTGTTGTCATCGGTGGTGGCCCAGGTGGCTACATCGCAGCCATACGTGCAGCTCAGTTGGGTATGTCGGTAGCGTGTATCGATGAATGGAAAAACGAACAGGGCGGCCCAGCGCCCGGCGGCACGTGCACCAATGTGGGTTGCATACCTTCCAAAGCGTTGTTGCAATCGTCTGAGCATTTCGAGCACGCATCGCATGGACTTGCAGAGCACGGTGTTGAGATCAAAGGCGTTAAGCTAAATCTCCCCCAAATGCTGGGTCGCAAAGATAGCGTCGTTAAGCAAAACAACGACGGCATTTTGTATCTCTTCAAGAAGAACAAAGTTAGTTTCTTCCACGGCAGAGGCTCGTTCGTTAGTGCTGATGCGCAGGGTTACCAGATTGCTGTTGCTGGCGCGTCGACTGATACGCTCAGTGCAAAGCACGTCATCATCGCAACGGGTTCCATACCACGTGAATTGCCTGGTACACCGTTTGATGAAAAACATATTCTTTCTAATACAGGCGCATTGGCTTTGGATGCAGTACCCAAGCGACTAGGCGTGATTGGTGCCGGCGTCATTGGTTTGGAAATGGGTAGTGTGTGGCGTCGTTTAGGTTCGGACGTGACGATAATCGAGGCCATGCCTGTATTTTTGGGAGCGGTAGACGAGACCGTTGCAAAAGAAGCGCACAAGCTCTTTCTGAAGCAGGGTCTTAAAATCGAGATGGGTGCAAAAATTGGCACCATCAAATCGGGCAAAGAAATCAGTCTTGAGTATGTCGACTCTGAGGGCAAAGAGCACACAGCTCTATTTGATAAGCTCATTATTTCTATCGGGCGTATCCCCAACACGATAGGTTTGTCGCCTGAGGCGGTGGGCTTACAGCTTGATGAACGCGGTTTTATCGTGGTTGATGATCATTGCCGCGCTAGTCTTCCCAATGTGTGGGCAGTGGGTGATGTGGTGCGTGGCCCGATGTTGGCGCACAAAGCAGAAGAAGAGGGTGTTGCGGTTGCCGAGCGCATCGCAGGACAACACGGCCATGTGAATTTTGGCACCATACCTTGGGTAATTTACACCTCGCCTGAAATTGCGTGGGTGGGCAAAACTGAGCAGCAACTCAAAGCAGAAGGCGTAGCTTATAAATCGGGTAGTTTCCCGTTTTTAGCCAATGGTCGTGCGCGTGCCTTGGGTGATACCTCGGGCTTGGTGAAGTTTTTAGCCGATGCAAAAACGGATGAAATTTTAGGTGTTCACATTGTGGGCCCTATGGCATCTGAGCTGATCTCTGAAGCAGTGGTCGCAATGGAGTTTAGAGCGTCAGCCGAAGATATTGCGCGGATCTGCCATGCACATCCGACGTTATCGGAAGCCACCAAAGAAGCTGCGCTGGCCGTCGATAAGCGGGCGCTCAATTTCTGATTTTTTGTATGCCTGACTTAGGTGGGCATACCTATCGTGGATAGTGGTCGACATGGCGCCCTTGTGATTGCGAAAATTTTCTCATGAATGTACGCGAATTCTACGAAAAAATTCTCTCTGATCGGGGGTATCAGTCCGACCCATCACAGTTGACGGCAGTCGACAGGCTGCAGCGCGCATTCGACGAGTGGGCAGCCTACCTATCGCGTCGCTCTAGCCGGCTCAGACGTATGCTTCTGCACCCAGATTTACCACGTGGTATGTATCTGTGGGGTGGTGTGGGTCGCGGTAAATCATTTTTAATGGATAGCTTTTACGCAGTGATTCCACTTAAGCGTAAGACACGAGTTCATTTCCATGAGTTCATGCGCGATGTACACCGCGCATTGGATGAAGAAAAAAATGTTGAAAATCCGCTCGAGTTAGTCGCTGCAAAACTAGCGCGACGTTTTCGTCTTATCTGTTTCGATGAATTTCATGTCTCGGATATCGCGGATGCGATGATTCTGTACAACCTCATGAAAGCCTTGTTCGATCGAGGCGTCTGTTTCGTCATCACCTCAAACTATCACCCTGATGGGCTCTATCCTGATGGATTGCATAGAGATCGCATGCTGCCCGCGATAGAACTTTTAAAATCCAAATTGGATGTTATTAATGTTGATGCGGGTATCGATTACCGCAGACGCGTGATGGAACAAGTCGAGGCATATAAATCGCCATTAGGTCCGGCCGCAGAGAGTTCGTTATTGCATGCGTTTGTCTCTATTGCTGAAGCGGGTGAGGAAGACCCCAGAATCACGATAGAATCACGGGAGATACGCTGCGTAAGGCGTGCCGGGGGCGTGGTATGGTTTGACTTCGCCACGTTGTGTGGCGGCCCCAGGTCACAGAACGATTACCTTGATATTGCCCATCGCTTTCATACGGTAATTTTGTCAGATGTGCCGCGCATGACGGCAGAAATGGCTTCTGAGGCCAGACGGTTTACCTGGTTAATTGATGTGCTGTATGACCACCGTATCAAATTAATTATATCCGCGGCTGTGC
>JAULVH010000139.1:0-3458 GCA_032111105.1 Burkholderiaceae bacterium
GGCACGAATTAGCCGCGCTGGTGAGGAAATTAACACGGAGCTTTAATGAAATTGTGATGTGCTGTGTTGTAACTGGCGTCATTTGGACGGTCTTGAAGCCTGAAAGCTTGATCACCTTCATCATGACCGATTACATGCATTTTTCTCTTTGGGCAGGTGGTCTGTATTTTGGACTCAGAGGAAACTGGGCAGTTGCTGTCGACAAAAAGCCATGATGGCTCAATGTATACGTCCCGCCTGACAGTCATCGAATAATGCGCATTCGCCAGCTAGTTCGGTTGAGCACTTCGATCGGACTATGCTGGTGAAACAGGCATGGTTTACGCATCAATAGCACTGCCAAAATCATCAGACTTGTGAGCGCCTTTAAGCCCTTTTAAGCGCCTAAGAGCCTAGGCGCGATAGCTCATGGCACCAACCACTGCAGCAAGCCTGCGGGTGTGAGCCTTGCTCGACGTTGCCCATCTCTGCTCAACGCCAACCAGTCCATTGAGCACACTTGAAAGTTCAGAATCGCCAAATGATGCCCATGCGGAGAATCTCCAGAGTGTTCCGTAGTGGCTTCGCCGGATGATTGGGGATCACCGGGCGGTAACACACTCAGATAGTCGGCAGCAGCGCGTGATTGCCTCACACGTTCCCAGGCAGCATTAACCTCCTCGCCCTCAAAATCAACCGTTGCGAGCGCAGACACACGCAACTGCCAATTAAGTCGCTTGCTCCAAAAGGTCAATTGCGCCAATGGCTGTGCTAAAAGTTCTGAACATTTTGCAGAGCGAGCGTCTGTATAGACACGCAAATTCCACAAGCTTGCATCGGCAGACCGGAGCACTACTGTCCGCGCTTGAGGGCCGATTTGATCAATCCCCTGCGTAGCTAAGATGGGGGTGCGCCAATCGTGGTGCCTATCATGCGGTGCACGCGTGAGCTCTTGCCATACACGTGCAGGCAAATGGTCGGGCGATATGTCTAAGTTTTCTTGCGGCATAAAAATTTTAAGCAAATCTTAGCAACGCCTGTTTAATCGAGTCGTACGCAAAAACCATCCAGGTGAGCGATTCAAGCTACCGTAGCGAGATCAGACCCTTCTATAGGGTGGACTTGGTTTAACCCGATCGAAGTGCGTTGGTCGCAACTTCATCAAGCATCAGGCGAACGCCCAGTGACCCACTGCCCGATCGCACGGGTGACTTTTTCAGGCAGATCTCCATACACTGGATGGCCGGATGCGCGGCGCATGCACTTGCGATACGCGTGATCAGCCGTTCCTGTGTTTCATAATGACCGTCTGCAGCGAGACGGTCGATCTCCAACACCAATGGATCATAATCAAAAACGTGTGCCATGCCATCTTGGGCAATAACCACCTGATTGACTGCAATTCCAAGCGTCAAATCAAGGACATGAATGTCTGGCTTAGTATCGTTGGGACCATAAGTTCCGATATCTGTTTTGAGCTGTAGATCTCGCAACTCAATGACGGCAGAGCTAACTCGCTTCATACCTATACCTTTTGCATAGTGAATTTTATGGGGTATTTGTTGACTTCTTTTATCAAATCTAACAATAAAAGATAGGCTACAGAAATAAAGAAAGCCCATCCTATATAGCCCTCGGCTCGGAGCCTCACTCCAATGTACACTAGAGAATCATTATGTAGAGCCAGACTACCTACAGGATTAGGTAATTGGTGAGATTAGAAAAATCATCTTTAAGTCATGGAGTATCGCCGTGGGGGCAAAATTCTTTCAACGCCTTGCAAGCCTTTCAGAAGCGGATATCTCAGCCATCATCCAAATGGCTTGGGAAGATCGTACTACCTTTGAGACCATTCAGGAGCGTATTGGCTGGTCAGAGGCAGACGTCATTCGCCTCATGCGACACCAGCTTCAGCCTAACTCTTTTCGATTGTGGCGCAAACGTATGAAAGGGCGTACGACTAAGCACCGGGCACTGAGAAGTCCAGAAATGAAATTTGATGACCGCTTGGTCGCAGATCATCGACGGGCTAATTGTTGATACAACTTCTTTGGCCACACTAGATATTCCACGCGAAGTCCGCAGGAACTTTGATCCGCTCTGCCGAAAAATGCCTCTGGCGGCATTGACTTAATCGCCTTCAAAATCAACCGCTATTTGCGCAGCGAGGCTGATGAAAACAAAGATGGCAAAATAACGGTAGGCAGTATGCAGGACTATCTGCCCACGCAATCGTCACACCATACGATGACGCTGAATCAAAACAGACAACGCAGTCAGTGGGTGATTCAGGACGGGTATTGGTTGCAAGATAACTATCAAAATGAAAGATGGGTTTGAAATGAAACGGCTACTCTTTGTTGTATTGATGATGGTCTGCTCGGTGTCTTGGGCAAAGTGGGAAATGACGGGAAAAACGGATGACCTTACTCACTATCATGATAAATCGACGATACAAATAAATGGCATCACTGCACAGATGTGGGTGATGTATGATTTTCCTGAGATACGAACTAATACAGATGGCGGTAGGTATAAATCAGCGAAATCACTCTTAGCGTTTAATTGCAAGTACGAGACATTGGCAATGGTTTCAGTACTTCAGTATTCTGGTCCATTAGGTTCTGGTGATGTTGTTTTGTCTGACACATTCAATGAGAGTGAATGGATATGGGACCGAATTGTTCCAGATACAACAGTTAAAATTGAATGGGACATCGCATGCGGTAAGAAGTAATCACGACCTTGATGCGCGTATCCATAGCGAGCGTCTGAGAGTCTGTCGATGCGCCAGCACATCACCATATCAAAGCGACGGCACGTAGCGTCTCTAATGAGAGCGTTTAGAGCAAGTCTGTCTTGCGACTTTTAGTGTCTAAGTTTCTGCTGTCTGTGTATTCCTGAACGATAGAATCGCGGAGCCGTTCGAGGGTGGGATTCCTATCATGGCTTAAAATCCAGTATTTAACACATTTTATGGATTCGATCTTTAGATTTTACCCGTATTTTTACCCTCACGGGTTACGTTTGCCCAACAGCGCAGCCTTCAGCCACTGCTTACTTCGCGGTGACAGACGCAAACCACTCGATTGCAAACCCAGAGTTCAACTAGCCCCTGCCCCCATCAATTTCCCGCCAAGCACTAGTCCACCGCGCGTACCCCTCAGTTCACTGCCGCCGGGCCCTGCTGCCTGCCCACCGCCCAGCCGCCGACGGGCTCCCGAGCGGCGCAGCTGCCGGCCCCTCGGCGCCGGTCACGCCGCGCCGCCGATCAATGCCAGCGCCGGCACCCCGTTGGTCGAGCTATGCCTACGGTGCGATGCCAGCGGCGAGATCAGCATGACCACCGGCGCCCTCGACCTGCGCAAACTCCTCGCCGAGGCCTGAACCAGCCCGGGCATGGCAGAGGGGCACGCCCGCAGGTCGTGCCCCCCCTTGCCACCTGTGTGCGTCGGCGCTCTCGGCCGCCGAACCGCCCC
>JAULVH010000140.1:0-5054 GCA_032111105.1 Burkholderiaceae bacterium
AACTAAGGCAAGCAATGTGGCGCGTGTCTGTTGCAGCTCATTTTCTAATTGCTCTAGTGCTGACTGATTTTTGGAAGTACGCGCTTCATCGAGTGCTTCTCGCCATTCGATTTGTTGCATCAGAAAAGACGTGGGCATGCTGGTATTGGATTCTGTACCAAGATCAACGCCATTTAATTCACATAAATAAATCGCTCGTTTCAACGGACTTTTTAATGTCTGATAGGCTTCGTTGGCGCGCGTGGCCCACTGCATAGCGACGCGTTTTTCAGCATCGGTGGCTGTGACAAATTTATCCGGATGTACTCTGCCCTGCATCTCACGATAAGCCGAGTCCAGCTGCTGAGTATCGATGGCAAACTCCGCAGACATTTGAAATAACTCGAAATGATTTTTCACGATGATCCAAAAACAAAAGCCTGTCGTTTCAAACAGGCTTGAAGATTAAGCAATTTAAGCGAGTTAAATCCGGAAGCTCTCGCCACAACCGCACTCATCTTTTACATTCGGATTTTGAAATTTGAATCCCTCATTCAAGCCTTCGCGCGCAAAATCCAATTCGGTTCCATCGATGTAAGGCAAGCTTTTGGGATCAACAAATACCTTGATGCCATGAGACTCAAATACCTCATCTTCAGATGAACTTTCGTCGACGTATTCCAACTTGTAAGCCAACCCAGAACATCCCGTCGTGCGTACACCAAAGCGCAGCCCTATGCCTTTGCCGCGCTTATCCATAAAGCGCGAGACATGTTTAGCGGCTTTTTCGGTCAAGGTAATCGCCATAATCGTTCTCTCTCGAAATGCTTAATGCTTAAGCGGCTTTGGACTCTTCGCCATGACGTGCTTTGTAATCTGCCACGGCGGCTTTAATTGCATCTTCAGCCAGAATGGAGCAATGAATCTTCACAGGCGGTAGCGCGAGTTCTTCGGCGATCTGTGTATTTTTGATCGACAAGGCCTGATCCAGTGTTTTGCCTTTGACCCACTCGGTGACCAGCGAAGAAGAAGCAATCGCTGAACCACAACCATAAGTCTTGAATTTTGCATCTTCGATCAAGCCATCTGCACCCACCTTGATTTGCAGCTTCATTACATCGCCACAAGCTGGGGCTCCGACCATACCGGTTCCTACGGTGTCATCACCTTTATCAAACGCGCCTACGTTGCGCGGATTTTCATAGTGATCTAGTACTTTGTCTGAATACGCCATGTTGTTACTCCCAAATCTTAGTGAGCTGCCCATTTTATGGAACTAATATCAATTCCATCCTTGTACATATCCCAAAGCGGCGACAAATCGCGCAGCTTCTGAACTTTTTTCTTGAGTAAATCAATCGTGAAATCCACATCTTCGTTGGTGGTAAATCGTCCAAAGGTAAAGCGTATGGAACTGTGAGCCAATTCATCGCTACGACCCAAAGCGCGCAACACATACGAAGGCTCAAGACTAGCTGAGGTACACGCCGAACCAGACGACACAGCGATGTCTTTTATCGCCATGATCAAGGACTCACCCTCAACATAGTTAAAGCTCACATTCAAATTGTGCGGTACACGATACTGCATATCACCATTGACATACACTTCTTCTATCTCTTGCAGGCCTTTGGCCAGGCGATCGCGCAACGCTTGAATACGCGGAATCTCAATCGCCATTTCTTCTTTAGCGATACGGAATGCTTCACCCATACCGACGATTTGATGCGTAGCTAATGTACCTGAACGCAGACCGCGTTCATGACCGCCGCCATGCATTTGTGCTTCGATGCGTACACGCGGCTTGCGACGAACATAGAGTGCGCCTATGCCCTTAGGGCCATACGATTTGTGCGCCGTGAAGGTCACTAAATCTACCTTGGTTTTTTCCAGGTCTATTGGCATCTTGCCAGTTGCCTGAGCCGCATCTGAATGAAAAACAATACCTTTACTGCGGCACAGCTCACCGATTTCATCGATAGGCTGAATCACACCGATCTCGTTGTTGACCCACATGACTGACACCAAAATCGTATCTGGACGTATCGCTTCTTCCAATTGCTCAATAGTGATCAGGCCATTATCGCCAGGCTGTAAATAAGTGGCTTCAAATCCCTGACGCTCAAGCTCACGCACCGTATCAAGCACAGCTTTGTGCTCGGTTTTTACGGTAATGATATGTTTGCCTTTGGTCTTGTTGAAGTTAGCAGCACCCTTGATTGCCAGGTTGTTGCCCTCAGTAGCGCCGGATGTCCAGACGATTTCGCGTGGGTCTGCATTGACCAGTGCGGCGACATCAGCGCGCGCTTGCTCAACTGCTTTTTCTGCTTCCCAACCGTACATATGGCTGCGCGAAGCAGGATTACCAAATTGCTCGCGCAAGTAAGGAATCATCTTGTCAGCAACTCGCGGGTCTATAGGCGTCGTTGATGAGTAGTCCAGATAAATAGGGAAATGCGGCGCCCAAATGGTATCCATTAGGTTTTTTGCCAGCGGTGCGTTCATGTTTACGTACTCCGAAATAATCGATTACTAGATCAGGCTGCGTGATGCGTGCGCTGTACCACTACGACAGGCTTGGACTCTACAGGTTTGTCTTTTTGCTGTTCAACCAGATCTTTGAGTGAAACTGAATCCAGGTAATCCACCATCTTGGCGTTGAGCGTTGCCCATAAATCATGGGTCATACAGCGCGTGCCCTTAGCTTCACCGTCGGCGTGGCAATTTTGTTTGCCACCGCATTGCGTCGCATCGATAGGTTCATCCACGGCAATAATAATGTCTGCAACGGTAATGTCCTCTGGACGACGAGCCAGGTTGTAACCACCGCCCGGTCCGCGTACTGATTCGACAATTTCATGCCGGCGGAGTTTACCAAACAGTTGCTCTAAGTAAGAAAGCGAAATCTCTTGTCGCTGGCTTATACCCGCAAGCGTGACTGGCCCCTGATGCTGACGCAATGCAAGGTCAATCATGGCGGTCACTGCAAAACGACCTTTGGTAGTAAGGCGCATGGACAGACTCCAAAAAACTTGCTTCGGTGGAAGTTCAGGAGATCTCAGAAGGTCAAACCCGAACGATTTGGTCGAGTATACCAAACTTGACAGGAATCGTCAGGTATTGCCAATATCCGAGCAATTATGGGAGCTGACCCCAGAAAAATTACTATAAATGCAATAACCGCATGGGTGCAAAGAGCTGCTGCATGCCAACATTTGCAATGAATGACAGGTTGTAAGGATGTTCCGCAATGGATCTGGGAAATTCGGCTACCAGTGACAAATCCTCTAGCCACTGGGCAATTTTGCCCCAAAGCACGAGCGTGGGAGGCGGATGATCGCCCCGAGCGAGCAAGGCTTCAAGTACCCCATTAATTAATGGACGCCAGGCTTTGGCATCTTTGGCGGGCGCCACCTCGGGTCGAAACACCAAGGCTGCATTCAATAACAAAAATCCCTGTTGAGTCAGATTATTCTGAAGATCCGGCAAGGTTTGTATGAAGCCTGAACCTACTGCCCTCGCAGTTGCTGAGACACCGGCAATCATTTCACCCTTGGTAGCATCGACCGATAACAATCCCTCAGCCACCATCAACATCTTCATAAAATTACGCAGCGAAGTCGCACGATTAACTCGCTTGGATAAGCCCTGTTCCGACCACAACTCATCCACTGCACCATCCATGAAACAAACACCGGTAGCGCTTGCTTCGCGTGGATAGGGGCCCTCGCCCACCAATACGTAGCGAACCGATTCTATGGGCTGTGCGAAGGCCGCAAACAATCTGCCTTGTGTCGGTAAAAATGCACCGCTTACTAACGAGGGTAAATACTGAGAATCAGCAACGGCCATGTCGTCTAAGCCGCGCAGCAGTATCGGGCGCCAGGACGGCGCGGCGAGCGCAACAGCCTCTGAAATAGGAGTAGGAATCATGCCAATATCCAGATCAACGCACGCTACAAGACAATCTATAAAACCCAAACAACCTACACACCTTACAGCCCCGTTAATGAGCTGATATTGTCACTGCCAGAGGCACCGAATAACTGCTCTTTTAAAAGCTGCAATTGATCGCGCACGTTCGCTGCTTTTTCAAACTCCAGATTTTTAGCGTGATCTATCATGAGTTTTTCTAAGCGCTTAATTTCTTTACTAACCTGCTTCTCGCTCATGGCCTCATATTTGGCCTGCTCCTGAGCGGCCATTAATTCTTGACGTGCTTCGTCAATTTTATAGACACCATCTATCAGTTCACGAATTTGCTTTTGTATACCAACCGGCGTGATGCCGTGCTCAGTATTAAAAGCAGTTTGCTTAATGCGTCGACGTTCTGTCTCGCCCATGGCGCGGCGCATAGATTCGGTTATTTTGTCTGCGTACAAAATCGCTGAACCATTAATGTTACGAGCTGCTCGCCCTATGGTTTGAATCAAACTGCGCTCTGATCGTAAAAATCCTTCTTTGTCTGCATCCAAAATCGCGACTAACGATACTTCCGGAATATCTAAACCTTCGCGCAAAAGATTAATACCAACTAATACATCAAACGTACCTAAGCGCAGATCACGAATAATTTCCACTCGCTCTACCGTATCAATATCGCTATGAAGATAGCGCACCTTAATACCGTTATCGCTTAAAAATTCAGTCAATTGTTCCGACATGCGTTTAGTTAAAGTCGTCACCAACACACGCTCGTTCTTTGCAACGCGATAGGATATTTCTTGCATCAAATCGTCTACCTGCGTAGTTGCAGGTCGAACTATCACTATCGGATCGACCAAGCCCGTGGGACGAACCACCTGCTCGACTACTTGTGCTGCATGGTTTTTTTCATAGTCTGCTGGCGTGGCAGAAACAAACACTGTTTGACGCATTTTGGATTCAAACTCGTCAATCCGCAGCGGACGATTATCTAAAGCCGACGGCAAACGAAATCCATAATCCACCAGGTTCATCTTACGCGCGCGGTCGCCGTTATACATGCCATTGAGCTGGCCCATCAGCACGTGCGATTCATCTAAAAACATTAACGCATCGTCGGGCAAATAATCAACTAGGGTCGGTGGAGGATC
>JAULVH010000141.1:0-3473 GCA_032111105.1 Burkholderiaceae bacterium
ATCAGGGCCTGGTCTGGCAGTGTCGTGTAACCCGACGCTGCCGAGTCAGGGGCTGCTCACGAAAAAAGATTTTCGCTAGACCTTGCATCCAGATGACAAGCAGTTGCGGGGCTCCGTGTCTCCCACCTCTGACCTTGCTCTTTAGGCTGGTTTAATCGAGTTTAATGCGGTATCTGCTGGGGTCGTGGAGCGCGATCTCAAACCTGATTCGCGGGGGCCTGCCAGACCGCGTCAATCCGAAACTCTTCGAAAAACAACTGAGCTTTACCCATCGCATTACCCTTGTTTATAAGATTTTAGGCTGGAAAGTGCCTAATGTTTTAGTAGTGATTCAGATTTCCTTAGGGAATATTGCTCGGCAGCAATAGCGCGGCGCTGGAGTTGCGACATCGCTGATAAATAGGCGGTAACACGCACATCTGACGCATTTTGACGGAGCTATAGCTTCGGGAACTAATTGCATTAAAAGCAATAACCATAAACGTTTAATGCACTATAAATTGCGTTTTAATAAAAAGTCAGTTAACCTTTTTCGTGGTCAAAACTTATTGAAACCAAAAGAAGGCACGCTTGATTAATTCATCACTTGCTTATCAGGGCTACGTTAGACGTCGAAAAGATCGATCAGAGCCACTGATTACAGACAGCAGTTTTGGTAGTCCTTTGGGGGAGTACATGCGGGCGTTCTGGCAACCGATCGCGCTGTCATCGCAAGTTACCCGAACGCCCTTAAAAATTACAAGGTTTGGGGAGGATTTAGTCGTGTTCCGTGATGGGATGAATCGTATTGGTCTGATGCAGAAACACTGCGCACACCGCGGCGCGTCGCTCGAGTTTGGTGTCACTCAAGAAAGAGGCATTAAGTGCTGCTATCACGGCATTCATTTTGACGTTACCGGCGAAATCATAAATATACCTTTTGAAAAAGATGGCGGTGCTCGCGTGGCAACAAAGCTTTGTCAGCCCGCATATCCTACACTTGAAAAAAATGGACTGGTATTTGCATATCTAGGCGATCCTGGAATTATTCCTGAGTTTGAAGATTGGGACGCCTTCAAAGGGCCGGACGGTACTGAACTCTTACCATTTACGAATGTGTTTCCTTGCAATTGGCTGCAAGTTCTAGAGAACATCGCTGATCAGATCCATACGGCTACGCTGCATCAGCCGAAGAAACTTTACGATCGTGAGCTTCCGGCTGGGGTTGATTTCGACTCTTTTACTTTACCGAGTTTTGGTCCGTTACCAGAATTGAGTTATCACACTGTCCGTAATGACACTGCGATGGCATTTGTCGCCGGTAGGCGAATGTCGGAGAGACTTGTTTGGTGGCGTATAAATGAATGCATACTGCCTAATTTGAGTTATCACGCTTATCTATTTGAGCGGGGCGCAGAGAGACGTTTGTTTCACAGAGTGCATATGGCAAGGTGGTACGTTCCGGTTGACAATCGAAATTCAATAATTTTCGGTTGGAGAATGTTTGGACCCTCCATCGATCCCGACCACATGGGGGATCCGCTCCGGGTGGGGTATGACAGCATTGATTTTCTTGGGGGGCAAGTAGGAGGACGATCGTACGAGGACCAGCAAAAATTGCCAGGGGATTTCGAGGCAATAACAAGCCAAGGGCGCATCGCGTCGCATGCAGATGAAAATCCATTGTCAGGTGATGTAGGCGTTTATGCCTTCAGAAAAATTCTACGCGCAGCAATTACTGGTGAAAATTCGGCAGCTGCGCCTTCTTTAATGCATAGCGAGCCAAAAAGCTATTTTCAAACCTATACTCAAAACACAATATTAAATATTCCCCAGCGCCCGGACACCGCTGAGGATAAAACGCATATCCGTTCCTTAAACAACCAAATAGTTGCATTAATGGATTCTGCACAAGGGATGACTGGTGAGCGCGAACAGTTTGTACGTGCAGGACTGGCGAATATTGAGGCTGCGTCGGCTCGTAAGGACTCTCAGTGAGAGCCTTAGTCGTAAAAAAAAATGTCGTTGCTACCGATGTAATTGAAGTTGTTTTTGACTCTTGTGATCGACCGTTTCCGGAATATACACCAGGCTCGCACATAGACGTATCCATTCCAGGGCTAGGAAAGCGTCAATACAGCTTAACCGGTAGGGGTTCGGAATACACTATTGCCATTCAGAAAGAACGTCTTGGGCGGGGCGGTTCGGCATACCTTCACGATATGTTGGCGGTGGGTGATGTAATTGAAATTTCCACTCCGCGAAATAACTTCGAGTTATTTGCTGATAAGCCATTACTGTTCGTTGCGGGTGGAATTGGTATCACGCCCTTTCTTTCAATGTTGCCGTTTCTTGATCCTGGACAATTTAAGCTCCTTTACTTTTGTCGCTCAGATGATCGGGTGATACTGCGGGATAGATTGGCAGACTTTGAACGGAACAATTCTGCGCAAATCTTTATTAATCTATCGCCCGCGGAGACTATTGATGTTATCGCGCGTTTCATTATTCGCGAGACAAATCCAATGCGTATTTATTGCTGTGGCCCGGGTAAGCTAAACGATGCAGTTCGCGACCTGTGCAAAGATCAAGTAGACGTGTTATTGCATAGTGAGTCATTTGTTGCGGCGGCTCCCACGCGATCTGTTTCGAGTGGCTTTTATGCAGTGATAGCCAGTAGCGGACGACGACTCCATATATCGCCTGAGACGACCCTGCTAGAGGCGCTACGTAACGCTGGTATCGAGGTTGACTCGTCGTGCGAGTCTGGGCTGTGCGGAACATGCAAGATCCCGTATGGATCTGGCGTCATAGATCATCGTGATCTTGTTTTGTCTGCAGATGAAAGAAAAACTCACTTGCTTGCGTGCTGCTCGCGAGCGATTTCCGGAGAGTTGTTATTAAAAATCTAAGGGGTGCATATGCGAGTATCTGGTAGCGAAGCATTAGTTGAGGCTCTGAGAATAGAGGGCGTAGATAACATTTGCGGGATCGTGGGGTCGGCGTTTATGGATCCTCTAGATCTTTTTCCATCGGCTGGCATTCGCTTTATTCAGGTGCGTCATGAGCAGAGCGCGGCTTTAATGGCTGAGGGATACTCAAGAGCAACTGGGAAAATTGGCGTTTGTATCGGTCAAAACGGTCCCGGTATAACAAATCTCGTTACTGGAGTGGCGAGCGCGTACCTGAACCATACGCCCCTGGTGATACTAACTCCGGCTGTTTTGAGTTCTGCTGAGCGAAGCGGGGCATTTCAAGAAGTAGATCAGCTTGCAATGTTGCAACCAATTACGGTTTGGCAGGGGAAGGTAAATCGACCCGAAAGAATGGCTGAGGTGATTCGAGGTGCATTCCGTGCAGCTTACAGTTTGCGTGGCCCTGCGCAGGTCGATATCCCACGCGATATGTACTACTCCGAATTTGAAATGGAGCCCTTGATTCCTAGTCAATATCGTACCGATGGTATTTTCGGCGGTGCGTCTGCAGAGTCGATA
>JAULVH010000142.1:0-4464 GCA_032111105.1 Burkholderiaceae bacterium
CGGTGAAGCTGTCTAGCACCATAGAGAGCATGATGATGTGACCACCAAAACCTAAAAATACTAAGGTGGACATGATAACGATGAATTGAGCGATGACGGGCACGTTACCGACATTGGGATCTATCAGCGTCGCCATCGACAGACCCATGGAAGATGAAATGGTTTGACCGGCTACGGTCAGCGCGCCGGTGGCCACTTGCAACATCAGCCCCATCATGGCGCCGATAAATAATTGATTCACGATTTGCAGTATGCCTTCGGCAGTCACTGGATCGATCACTGGCCAGGTAACCAGAGGATATACAAAAATTGTGACGACTAGCGCAAGCATGATGCGTATAGGAAGCGTGAGAGCATCCAGCGAAAACAGGGGAGCCGTCATCAGCAAGGCCGAGATGCGCAGCATCGGCCACAGGAACATATAAAAGCGTTCGACGATTTCGGATGCCAGTAGTGTCATAGCGACGTTCCGAACGCTTCGTGTAAATTAAGAGAACAGCGCAGGAATGCGCTTGTAAATGTCTTTGGTGTAATCCACCAGCATAACCAGCTGCCAGCTACCAAATATCGCCAGTGTCGCGCCCATGGCGGCAAGCTTAGGTATGAACGACAGAGTTGATTCATTAATCGACGTGGCAGCTTGTATGACACCAATGAATAAGCCGACAGCCAGTGCAACCAGCAGCAGGGGAGATGAGATCAGTACGATGGCCCAGAGAGCGCTGCGACCCAGATCGACGACGGTTGAGATTTCCATGATGATGTCCTTTTATTTGTTCTATTTTTTTAGGGCATCGCGAAACTAGACGCGAGTGAACCCATTAACATGCTCCAGCCATCGACCAGAACAAACAGCATTAATTTAAATGGCATCGATATCATCATCGGCGAAAGCATCATCATACCCATGGACATCAGTACGGATGAGACGATCAAATCAATCACTACAAAAGGTATATAGACCAGAAAGCCTATAGTGAACGCACTTTTGAGTTCCGAAGTCATGAAGGCGGGTACCAGCGTTGTAAACGGTACCGATTCAGGGCCCGTCAATTCGGCTTTGCTGCGTGAAATTTCCATGAACATCGCGATATCTTCTTCGCGTGTTTGTGCCAGCATAAAGCCGCGTATCGGTGCTTCGGCTGCAGCTAACGCTTCTTCAAACGGTAACCCAGAATTCATATAGGGCAGGATGGCGTTCTGGTACACATCCGTCATCACCGGCTGCATGATAAAGAGCGTAAGAAACAAGGCCAGACCTGCGAGTACTTGATTGGGTGGTGTCTGGCCAGTACCTAGCGCCTGACGCAAAATCGAAAACACAATAATGATGCGAACAAACGAGGTCATCATCAGTAACATCGATGGCAACAACGTTAATACCGTCATCAAACCCAGCAATTGCAGGGTTAAGCTGTAAGAGGTCGCACCACCTTTACCAGTGACGACATTGACAATCGGCATGCCCTGGGCAAATACCGTATCAGGCAAGAGTGCAGCACCGACTAGCATCAGCAGAGCGATCAGGACATGGCGCGACATAATTAGCTCCCGTCCTTGTTTTGTTTGGCAGCATTTAACAGATCAGCAAAGCGTTTGGCCAGCGGAGCACTCGGTTCCGTGGACGCAACAGGCGTTACCTGATCGGCTGCGATTTCTTCCTGGGATAGCGGAAAGCCGGCTAGCGTATTAATTTGCTGGACAGTGACGCCGACCAGAATGTCTTCATCTCTCACGCGCAGTAGGATGATTTTTTGGCGAGGTCCGATTGATATCGTATCGAGTATGCGGATACGGCGCGGGCCCATGCCGAGTAGGCTGCCATTCTGCATTTTCTTGAGGCCAAACAGCACCAATCCAAGCAGAACCAGCACAACAGTAAAGCTGGCGATAAAGGATAACCAATCGGTAGTGTGCATGATGTCTCTGGTATTAGATGTTGCGCATGCGCTCAGACGCGGGAACAACGCGCGTCAAACGAATGCCGTAGCGATCATTTACCAGCACCACTTCACCCTGGGCTACGACAGTGTCGTTAACCAGCAGGTCGAGTGGTTCGCCAGCGATGCGTTCAAGTTCAACGACACTGCCTTGCGTTAAGCGCAGCAGATCGCGAATTTTCATTTTGGTACGGCCAACTTCCACCTTGATAGCCACCGAGATGTTTTGCAACACCTCCGGGTTAATGTGATGGTGAACTGCTTCAGCTTGAGCTTCAGCAACTGCATTGTCATCATCCTGGTCTTGATCTTGGTCTTCGGTCGCGTCACTCATGATGGATCCTGATGTGGTCGGTTAAGTTAAATAGTTTCTGGGTCTAGTGATTTTTCGATGCGTATAGCAACATTCGGACCCGCCATACCTACCTGGCAGTCAAAGGCGGGTAGGCCGCCGATATAAACGGTAGCAAGTTCTGGCTTTTTGAAAAATAACAGATCGCCTTCTTTGAGCGTTTCAACGCGCTCATAATTGTCAACGACTTGACCCAACAACACCTGCAGCTCGACCATAGAATCGCCTGCAGCTTTAGTGAGGTCATTACGCCATTTCATGTCAGATTCTTCGCTGCCATCAGCCTGAACTCGATTACGCAATAAATCGCGCAGCGGCTTTAAGGATGCGTAAGGATAAACGAGATCAATAAAACCTTTATTTCCGCCGACGCTTTCAGTTTCAAAGCGCGACATGATCACGAGATCATTTTCATCGGCGATTTGTGCAAACTGAGGATTGATCTCTGAGCCTACATGCTCGAAAGTCACGCCGAGCAGGGGAGCCCAAGCCTCTTTGAGAGCGCGGAAAAATACTTCTAAAATAATTTTAATGACGCGCGACTCAGTCGGCGTGAACATGCGTGTTGGTGGCAGAGCATTTGGATTGTCACCCGGCTTATCTGTCGCGCGACGCTTTTGATTGCCTGGCATACCGCTACCAGTACCACCAAAAAAATTGTCGAGTGCCGAGAACACCAAGGTGGGCTCGATCATCACCAGAGAAAAACCACGCAGTGGATTAATACGTATGGTGTTAACTGCCAGAGGCGGGCGCATATCCTTAAGATAATCACCGAAGCGTACGATTTGTGCGCGCGAAGGATTGATACGTGGGCTGGTACGCAGCACCTCCATCAATCCCATACGAAACAGTCGCACAAAACGTTCGTTGATCATCTCTAGCGATGATGTATTAACGCCCAGAGTGCTGTCCTCGCTGGCCAGGTCATGTTTTTTAACACGCGTGGTCAGATTAAAGCCGGTATCGATCGCAATGGTGCCGTCGTCGATACCCTCGGAGAGGGCGGCGAGTTCTTCTGGTGACAGCAGGTTGCCTGAGGTTGCCATGACTTTATCGTTCCAGTCGGTTTATTCTTTGTGACTCGGCTTACTGAATTACAAATTCAGTGAACATGACTTCTTCGATACCACCAAAGCCTTCGTATTTTTCCAGTAGTGAGTTAATCACTAATCTCAAATCTTCTGCCAGAGCTTTACGGAAATCTGCTTTTAGCAAATCAGCTTCTGTTTTTTGACGCATGACGTCAAGGATACCTGCACGCAGCGCTAGCTCATGCGTCTTGATGTTCTTAATCACTCGCTCATCATAGTGAGTCATGATGGTGAGCGTTACTTGCATCACCTTGCGTGAACCAGCCACGTTTGAGAGCAGCGGTTTTTCCAGCGCGTAGTAATTAAACTTCCAACGCTCAGCTTCACCTTCTGGGCTGGCGAGTTCTTTTCCTTCGGGCTCAGCTGCGGGCTTGCCATGACTATCCGCTGCAGGAGCAGCGTGTGCATCTGCAGCAGGGGCGCCATGACCATCGCCTTGGCCTTCAAGTTTGTCCAGTTGTGCATCCACGGCTTCTTTTGGTTTCTTCGAGAAGAAACCGGTAGCGAACAGGGTGCCGCCTACGGACAATCCAATCAGTAGCAAAACGGCTACGACGATTAGAATAATTTTAACTAGCGGACCTTTTTTCTTCGGTTCGCCTTCGACTTGTTCTTCTGGTGCTGCTGCAGCTTCATCAGCCATTACATCCCCCTACGAGGTTTCGTTTCGGTCAGACCAGGACATCTAAACCGTTGTTGTCGGTAGCAGATTTCCCAGTTGTCAAATTGGCGGTGGATAAACCGGCGTTAACCGGTGAATTCTTCGATACCCCACTAATTGCAGTGGACGCTTTTTGACGCTCAGGTGTCGACTTTCCGCCATTTTGACCGTGTTGTCCTACATTCACATTCAGTTGAGCAACTTCCATGCCTGACTGGGCGAGTGTTTCTTTCAGTCGTGGCAGGCTATCGGCGATCAGGTCACGGGTCATGGCTTCGCTGGCGCTAAAGCTAGCTTCCAGGTTGCCACCACTCATATTCAGTTTGATCTCTATATTGCCCAAATCTTGAGGCTTAAGCGTCAGTTCGACGTTCCAATCGCCTTTAGCAATTTGGGCAGCCAAACGCTGACCCAGTG
>JAULVH010000143.1:0-5191 GCA_032111105.1 Burkholderiaceae bacterium
GACGGTCATTTAATCAGATTGCCGGTTACGTTTCGTTCGTGCAGAAATTGTTCTGCCGTATCTATCAAGGAGGCAGTGATGCAATTATCAAACGGAGCGATAAAGGTCAAATCATCGACAGCAGCAGCACTAGCGACAAAGGCAGAAGAACATCAGAATGAGGGCGTTGATTTAGAGACGTTTGATCTAAGTGCGTTCGTCGCACCAAGTCCCAGCGCAGTTGCTGTCAGAGGTGCTGGTAAAGAAATCAGGATCCCAGAGGTTGAAAAGTTTTTAAGTGAAAGCGCAGAATTATTTGCGCTGGGTGAAAAATACGAAGTTGATATTGTTGAGCGTGGCCACAAAGCACTTTATGAATTGCTAGCATCGATTTATAGCTTGTCCCTTCGTATCGAACAAAACCCACATCGAGACAAGATCCTTGATGCAATACGAATCGAATTAAAAGACACTCGCGAGATCACATTGAAGGCTGGAACACCAGCCATAGCCACGATGGTCAGGTATGTTGTGCGCACGGATAAACCCACAATTAGTCGCTATACCAAGGTCTTGACTGTAGCCCAACAAGAGCATCTGTCTCCAACTGACTTGCCTGCATACATTGCTCGTCGCGGTGGTGTCGGTCAGATTCAAGAAGTTGAGTCTGTAGCACTGGCTAAAAAGTCGGGAGACAAGACCAGCAAAGAACGAACAGCCTTGATACGCGAATACCTTGAACTCGTTGGTGCAACATCCAAGATGGATTTTGAGTTTGGGGGTAACGTGAATTTTCACGGCGAAGAAAAGGATGGCAAAGTCGAATCGTCATCGTTCTGCGTGTTTGTGGCATGCCATGTGTCTGGTGAGCAGTATAAGATTATTTCAGCCAATGACCTTGGACGCTCCTATGAAGATGGCTTGGTCAAGTACCTAGGTAAAGCTATGCCAAGCGACCTCAATGTCTTGGAGCACGGTCTTCGCAACTTCAAAAAGCGCATTGCATCTGACCCCTCGCAGCCTGAGAGCATTCGCAGGGATATGAAAGAGCAATTGGCTCAGCCATTGAAATATAAGGTGGTAGAGGTTATTGAAGCTGATGCAACGTTGAAGGATGACGATGCGTAAAGCCGGATAGGCCGGGCGAAAAATCCTGGCCTATTTTTTTCTTGGAGGAATACCGTGAAAAAATATTTAGTTTTTAGAAATAATCAAGATTCAAGAAAATTTAATATTCCAGGCAGTCCTGAGGCTATCGCATGTGAGATTGCAAGAGCATTAGAGATGGATGGAGTTCCCAGAGGTGCGTTTATTGCTTATCTAGCGGATTCACCGGAGGCAACGTTCGCCACGATTCAATCAGCACCTATGTTTTCGATGGAATTAGATCAAGCAAGAATAAATGCTTGGATAAATGATGTTGAGCCATTACTTCATAAAATTTATTATTTTGATGATGTGGTTAATGAAGCGCAATCATTGGTCATGAGTGCCTTTAGTGATCTTGAAGAAAGTATCGAAGAAAGTATCATTTTTAAAGATGTCGATTTGACTAGCGAGATAAGCATTAGCAACCCATTTGAAGAAATAGGCCGTCCCGATGAGTATGAATTTATAGAGCGTCTGGAAGAAGAATTTAGCGTTGAAAAATTTGAGCGCTATCCGGCAAGGAGTGTCTAATGGACAAAGCACAACTATTTAAGCGTCTCTTTACTATAACAATGGATGAGCTTTCAGTGTTCACTAATTTCGACGAGACAGTCAATGGGGCGATGCTCAAGCTTGATTTGGCAGCTAGAACCAGACATATTATTCATGCTGTACAGTTAGAAGATATGTGGCAGTCTTTAGATGAGAAGTCAAACCTCAATAAGCTCTATCTCTCAATGCGACTCTCGCCAATGACGCTTTGTTCTGTCTTGCATTTTGAAGAAGAGATGAATTGCCTTGAATGGCGCTTGGTTATGCCTAAGTATGATGATATTGATGCAGATGATAAGCCGACGTGTTTTGGTGAATACCTAGAAGCTATCGATCGGGTAGAAATTATCGATATTGACGACTATGATATCGAAGAGGTCTGTAGCTTTATAGATCAGGCTTACGATTTTACGCCTCACCGAAATCATCCTAGGCCTTGGCAATCTAGTCTCTAATGAATGGATATCATGAAGTTAGGGCAATAAACATCAGTTGTTTTTCTAACTCACGGTAAGCTAATTCGGCAGCCATGGGATTTCTGCCAGCAGTGATCTCGAGTTGGTAGGTCTCGGCAGCTGACGTGATGTGTACCTTGACTGTGCCGGCTGAGCTTTTAAATTGATAGTAAACATCAGCTCGTGGCAGATGCTCTCGATCATTAACAATTAAATTTACACGGTGCGTGCCAATATCCTGAAGGCGCGGTGCAAGATTCCATGCGTTGGCGACTTGAGCTTTGTAATCTGCTAGAGCGTTTTTTACTACGGTCATAGTGCCTTCAGGACCTACCTTTGCGATGATGGCGAGTTCGGCACTTAGGTCTTCTTTTTTGACTAGCCTAAGTCGGATTCGCTCATAGTAGTCAATTGCGATCAGAGCATCTTTCATCTGAGTGATAGCGTCCTCAGCGTAGCGCTCGAAGTATTGTTTTAGTTGGGTAGACATGAAGCGCCTGTCAATGGAGGCGAGGAGGATCTTCATCCTCACCGCGTCTCTGTGCTGCGCAAAACGTGATGATTTGATTGATCTCTTTCTGGGCGATATCTGTCAAGTCCGCCAATTGATTGATCAAGTCCTGAATTTCACGGAGGGTCACTACCTGGCGTTCTTTGGGTAGGCGTGCAATACCGCCGAACATCAGAATCAAATCATCGAGCACATCCATGCAATCAGCGATATCCTCGCTCAGATGTACGCTGTCTTGTCCTTGGAAGAACCCCTCAAGGAATCCCTGTATTTCCTCAAACCGGACTTTGGCATGGTCTTTGATGCCTTTTTCTGTGGGCTCGGGTGTTATGTCTATTAATGCAAAAGGCTCGTGTGATCCAAAGTGCCTAGCGACGTGATTCCAAAGGCCGATGACCAAGACCTGCATGAATTCGTTGGCCGCTGCCATGCTGGCGAAGCCAGGGGCATGGCCACCCCATAAGGTCTGGATCTCGCGAGAGGGATTGACGGTATCGAGCGGACTGGTGATTGCTCCCATGAACTGTGCGCGAATCTGATGGAGTGGCAACGGGCAGTCATACTTTTTGAGCAAGCGCCTGACATCCGCATACAAGGCAGGAGGTGGGGCTTTGCGCTTATTTTTGGTGCTCATGGCGGCCTCCCGTTCGGGTTTACTGGATGATACTGCAGCCATCAGAGCCGTGGTAGTAGGTATCACTGATCATCAGCTGGCTTTGGGAAAAGTTAGGTTGACCGCTTTTGCTGAGCTTTGAGGCGATGCTCAAAATCATCGGTCAACTTGGCGCTTTGGACGACTAAAGGCATGATCAAGCCAGTGCCCATTTGTACCAAGTTCATGATGTTGCTGTTGGCCATTTGCGCTGCCATGATGGCTTTAATCTGAGCTGCCTCAGAACTGGCTGTCTCGTCGACTACACCAGCAAATTGCTTTGCTTTCATCAAAGGCGTTAGGTGGCTGTAGTGCCTAGTAATCATCAAGACCGATGTACCCATCTGTTCAGCCAAATCATGGATCGGAATGCCTTCCAAGAGACGCTGAGTAGCGTAGTAGTGACGAAGGCTATAAAGACTGCGTTCTTTGTTGGTGACTGGGCAGTTAAGCAGTTTGGTGTCTTCTAACCACTGTCGAAACGGCTTGTTCCAATTGTCAGGAACTGATCCGTCCGACAAGCGAAAGAGTAACTTGGGTACACGCTTTTTCAGTACGGCTTCCAAAGTCATGTCCGAGAGATCTGGACTCAATTGCCTTAGTCGCTCAAGCAGTAACCAGCAACTGTTATGGGCCACGAAGTTTCTGGGGCCACGTTTACCCTTTTGTAAGCGGAAGTGCAGTACGGGCTGTCCATCACGAATTTCTACATCAATGTGACGCCACTCCAAAAACTCAGCCTCAGTTCCTGGGCGCATACCAGTAGCCGCCATGAAGGGTACGTAGATCGACAGTAGCTCTCGAATCATTCGGGTTCGTAAAGTTCGACCATCGCTAATGAACTTAGGCACGCTTGCCATCAGCGCCTCTAATTCCTCTTGATTAAATTCAGCTCGTCTATCGCTATCGCCTCCAGTATTTTTTAGCTGTGGCCGCTCATAGGCCGTCATATAGCCACGCTCAATAGCTTCCTCAAAGATTAAGTTAAGTGCAGCGTTATGGTTGTTCTGTGCACTTCCAGATAACTCACGCCCCACTTTATTGCGTCGCCAAATGTGGAATTCAGAGATCACTGCAGGCTTGACGCCATCAATGTTGTAGTTACCGTAGAAGGGTACGAGATATAGTTTGATGGCAGACACATAGTCGCGAGCACTTGGCTTTGCAGTGCCAGCTTCAATTTCGTCTAGAAGTCGCTGCAAAACAATATCAGCGACGTTTTTAAATTTTTTACTGGTGATCGGACGACCTTCTTCGTGATCGAAAGTCGCTTTCATCCAAATGCGCTCGGCGATTTTGGTGGCTTCTTTGATGTCGGTGGAGTCAGTGCTGCGGCGGAACCAAGTTTTGACGTTCTCTAGCTTGTAATGGACTTGCCATTTTTTACTGTCGACACGACGCACCAAGCGTATGAGCTCGGGTTTAACAACCACAGTCTCAGAGTGAGGAATGCGCATGACAATAATATAGCGTCAAAAAATGCGCAGTGCAACCAGTGGCGGCTATACTATTCGTGTAATAACCGTGTAATTGATAAGTTAAATTAAAAGCAAGCTATAAGTGCTTGCTTTTAAAGGGTTTTTTGGCTCCCCGACCTGGACTCGAACCAGGGACCTGCGGATTAACAGTCCGTCGCTCTACCAGCTGAGCTATCAGGGAACAAGGGCGAAATTATGCCTTAGTCATTCTTATTTGTCAAAAGACTCATCAAGTGGCAAATAATCAGTGAGTTATAGCTCAAAGAACCTTGGCTATAGCATCAACTACACGATCGATGTTGCGCGAATTTAAAGCCGCAACACAAATACGACCCGTATCAACAGCATAAATAGAGAATTCATTCTTCAGGCGTTCGACTTGAGCCTTAGTGAGGCCTGAATAAGAGAACATGCC
>JAULVH010000143.1:5201-7501 GCA_032111105.1 Burkholderiaceae bacterium
ACATGCCGCGCTGTTGAATAACGAAATCAAAATTATGGGCAGGTGCTTTGACTTTGAGCTTATCAACAAGTGACTGACGCATCGCTTTGATACGCACACGCATGCCAGCGAGTTCTTCTTCCCATAGCTTGCGCAATTCCGGTGTGGCCAGAGCCGTAGCAACCACCTGACCGCCGTGCATAGGTGGGTTGGAGTAGTTCGTACGAATGACACGCTTTAATTGCGACATCAGGCGCGACGCTTCTTCAGCGTTAGCCGCCACGATAGACAATGCGCCTACGCGCTCGCCGTACAGTGAAAACGATTTAGAAAATGAATTCGAAACAAATAACGGACCGCCCGTAGCTGCAAACAGCTCAACTACTTTGCCATCTTCGGTAATGCCATCGCCAAATCCTTGGTATGCCATATCCAAAAATGGAACCAATCCACGTTCCATGACGATTTGTATGACCTGTGCCCATTGATCGTCGCTGAGATCCGCGCCGGTGGGGTTATGGCAGCAAGCGTGTAATAAAACAATCGAGCCCGCAGGCATGGATTTCAACGAAGCGAGCATGCCCCCGAAGTTCACGCCTTTGGTGTCGGTGTCGTAGTAGGGGTAGTTATTGACGACGAAACCGGCCGATTCAAAAAGGGCGCGGTGATTCTCCCAGCTTGGGTCGCTGATATAGACCTGGGCATTGGGGGAAAAACGTTTAAGAAAATCTGCGCCTAGTTTTAATGCGCCGGTGCCACCGATAGCTTGCGCGGTGATCGCGCGTTTAGACGTAACTACCTCGCTGTTAGCGCCAAATACCAACTCTTGTACGGCTTTATCGTACGCGGCGAGGCCTTCGATAGGTAAATACGTTCGTGGCGCCAGTTTCTCCATGATCAGAGACTCAGCTTTTTGAACGCAGGCCAACAAAGGGACTTTTCCGTTGTCATCGTAATAAACACCGACGCCCAGATTGGTCTTTTCTGGATGTTGGTCAGCATTGAAAGCTTCGGTGATGCCCAGGATGGGATCACGCGGCGCCATTTCTATGGCGGCAAATAGGGGTGCAGAGGTAGGTGCGTTCATCGTGCTAACATCAAAAGTTAGTAAGGGGCTTTGCCTGTGGGCGAAAAGCGCTCAAAAAGTCCAGAAATTTAAAGTCTCTAAGAAAACCCGCATTTTACCAAAGGTCAAATTCCGATGGCTGTGTTATCCGAAGTCGACAGCGCGCTCGACGAGTCGAAGTTTGTGAGCTTTGAAGGTTCCCCATTTCGTTTGTACCAACTTTTCTCCCCGGCCGGCGATCAACCAGCCGCTATTGCTAAGCTCGTTGAGGGTGTTGAAGACGGTTTATCGTTTCAGACCCTCTTGGGTGTGACGGGATCCGGCAAAACCTTCACGATGGCCAATGTGATTGCGCGCATGGGTCGTCCAGCGATTATATTTGCGCCGAATAAAACTCTGGCAGCGCAGTTATACAGCGAGTTTCGAGATTTTTTCCCGCAAAACGCGGTTGAATATTTTGTGAGTTACTACGATTACTATCAACCTGAAGCTTATGTGCCTCAGCGTGATTTGTTTATCGAGAAGGACTCCGCAATTAATGAGCACATCGAGCAGATGCGCTTGTCGTGCACCAAATCTTTAATGGAAAGACGCGATGTAATCATTGTGGCCACGGTATCAGCGATTTACGGTATCGGTAATCCGAGTGAATACCATCAGATGGTATTGACGCTGCGCACCAAAGATAAGTTATCGCAGCGTGACGTTATTGCTCGGCTAATACAGATGCAGTATTCGCGTAATGATATTGATTTTGATCGGGGAACCTTTCGGGTTCGTGGCGATACGCTCGATATTTTCCCTGCAGAGCATGCCGAACTTGCGATACGCGTTGAACTGTTTGACGACGAGATAGAAAGCATACAACTGTTTGATCCGTTAACCGGACGTGTACGACAGAAGATTCCGCGTTTTACGGTTTACCCAGGTTCACATTACGTAACCCCTCGTTCCACAGTATTGCGCGCGATTGAAAGTATCAAAGTCGAGCTGCGCGAACGGTTAGATTTTTTTAGAAAAGAAAACAAATTAATTGAAGAGCAGCGGATAGAGCAGCGCACGCGGTTTGATTTAGAGATGATGCAGGAGATAGGTTTTACCAAAGGCATAGAAAACTATTCGCGACATTTGTCGGGTGCCAAGCCGGGCGACCCGCCGCCCACCCTGGTGGACTACATGCCAGGCGATGCGCTCATGTTCCTGGACGAAAGCCACGTCATGATTGGCCAGCTCAATGCCATGTACAACGGCGACC
>JAULVH010000144.1:0-3289 GCA_032111105.1 Burkholderiaceae bacterium
TGCCTGAAACTAAGCGCCACAAAAATCAGATAGTCACTTTGCGACCCGCTGTAAAAGTATACGAACGGCTTAAAGCACACATGGCCTGTCGTAATCAAGCAGGGCTTAATGATTATTTGTTTTTACCTGAAATAAAAGATCGCGCGATTGCTGGGCGCTTAATTTCTCAGCATTTCAATAAAGTGCTCAATGCAGCAGAAATGAAACAAGGCACGCTGGGACAGCAACGCTCTCTTTATAGCCTGCGTCATACATCTATTATGTTCAGGCTATTGTATGGAAACGGTATCGATTTGCTCACGCTAGCTAGAAATGCGAGAACGTCAGTACAAATGATAGAAAAATTTTATGCGTCAAATCTAACTTCCGAGATGAACATAGGCCTGATACAAAGCCGCCGGTCTATGCATTGATACAACCTAAGTTTTATTTGATCAGAATAATAGACTTGGTGATGCGAGCTGAGGCAACCAATTTACCGTCAACATGAGCGCTGACTTCAAGAAAAGCTAAGGTCCGACCAGAACGCATCACGCGCGCACTCAGATCGCAACGCGCTCCTATGGGTACCGGCCGCATGAGCGATACATGCAAATCGTGTGTCACGGCATGCTGGGTATCTTGCAGCAACGGAGCCAGCGCCAAAAAAGCGGCCGCCTCAAACAGCACTGAGAGTGCTCCACCATGCAGTTGCCCATCAAAAGCACCCAGTGCGGGTGTGCCTACAAAATGTGCTGTGGCTACGCCGTCAACATAGCTGTCAAACACAATCCCCAAATGACGATTGAGCGGAATATCTAAAACAGCGCGCTGACGATGGTGCATTTCTGGGGAGTTAGACATGAGGACTCAAATACTAAGTAAGGGATTTTCGTGGAATTACGAAAAGCGGATAAAGGTTACAGCCTATTTAGCGAGCATTTCGCTTATTTCTATTAAATTGAAATCTGGGTCGCGGATATAAATAGAATTAATCTTTGCTGTAGCACCAGTTCGAATCACAGGCCCTTCAATGATTGGCCACTGTTCTTTTTTTAGTTTTTGTATAACGTCGTTTAACGGGCGATCGGCAATGAAACAAAGATCTAATGAGCCAGGGGTGGGCTTATCCGCCTTGGGTTCAAATTCTTTGCCTTTGATATGCAAATTAATTTTTTGATTGCCAAACTTAAACGCTTTACGCTCTACAGTAGAAGTGCCTGCCGCAAATATCTCCAGTTTCATACCTAGTACGCGAGTATAAAAATATAGACATTCAGCTTCGTTAGCCTTTGTTAGTACGAGATGGTCGAGGTGATCAATCATATGAGCTTCGTAAACTGTATAGGGTCATGTGCATTATAAAGAGAGTTACTAGACGCTCAATGGATTGCGATACATCTTGCGCTAATCCGTGATGATATGAGTGATGGTTGCAAAGCTTGCATAATGGGTTGTTTATTTCAATTGGCGTAAACTTCCCACTTCTAGATTACGTAGCGATAGTTATTGGTTAACGTTGATTTTCTGCCTATTTGTATCGCTACACGCTAATTCAGCGGTTAAATTCAAAATTCACTGGGAAAGTATATGTCACATGTTGCTGTTGTTTATTACTCTGGTTATGGTCACACTAAACGTATGGCAGAAGCCGTTGCGGATGGCGCTAATGCGCAGTTATACGCAATTGATGCCGAAGGTAACCTATCAGAAAGCCAATGGGAATCGTTAGCGAAAGCGGATGCCATTATTATGGGTAGCCCTACTTACATGGGTTCGGTAACCTGGCAATTCAAAAAATTTGCAGATACCTCATCCAAGGTGTGGTTCACACAAGGCTGGAAAGACAAGTTATTTGCGGGTTTTACGAACAGCGCAACCATGAATGGCGACAAACTCTCAACGCTACATTATTTGTTCACACTCGCTATGCAGCACAGTGGTGTTTGGGTAGGCACAGGCATGATGCCCAGTAATGCCAAAGCAGCTCAGCGTAATGATGTGAATTATGTTGGCTCATCCAGTGGTGCAATGGCGCAATCACCATCAGATTCCAGCCCCGATGAAATGTTTCCTGGTGATTTAGAAACAGCAAAATTATTCGGCAAACGTGTCAGCGAAACGGCCGCCAGACTGAAATAAATAGATTAGTGGTAACTTGCCAATTAATCTGGTAGGCAAGTTGCCCCTAACATTGTATAAATCAAGATTCGTAGTTCTGCTAATACTTAATTGGTGTACATCACTTTAGTTCTACTCTATGAACATACACGCCGACTTGGCCCAGAAAGCAGTCATTAATACTCATGATTTATCGTGGCATCAGTCTCCCATGCAGGGAGTGACACGAAAATATCTTGATCGTATCGGCGGCGAATTAGCCAGAGCAACATCCATAGTCTGCTATGCGCCAAATTCACACTTTGATGAACATGCGCACGATGGTGGTGAAGAGATACTCGTTTTAGAAGGTGTGTTTTCTGATGAGCATGGCGATTATCCCGAAGGTACCTACATCCGTAATCCGCCAAATAGTTCGCACGCCCCGTTTTCAAATCACGGCTGCACTTTATTGGTAAAGTTAAGACAGTTTCATCCGCAAGATAATTTGGTTGTTCGGACTGACACCCGAACTGCCCCTTGGTATCCTGGCTTAGTACCCGGGTTATCTGTTATGCCGCTTCATGAGTTTGATGGCGTAGGTACGGCGCTCGTCCGATGGGCACCCGATACTGTATTTAATCCTCATGTCCATCCCGGCGGAGAAGAAATATATGTTTTAAACGGTATATTTCATGATGAGCATGGATCCTATTCTGCGGGCACATGGATACGAAGCCCGCGATACAGCAAACATGCTCCGTTCACACAATCAGAAGGCGCAATGATTTTTGTAAAAACCGGTCATCTAGATTATCCGCTTACGTAAACATAAATCTTAATTAATTCAGTACGTTCGCTATATAAATTGGATGTTGATTGTGTCTTAAAAATGGTTGGCCATATTCACAATCAGGACGGAATTGATTCGCCAAATGCGGGCTGCTAAGTGCAGTTAATGCTTACGGTAGGTTGGGTTTCATTTCAGATGCAAAGCGCTTAACAAAAAATGAGCGCAAGCAGCGCCGGATCGTCAATGAGGTTATTGACTGTGTAGGATGCCAGTCTGTAGACAAGGGCAGTAAGAGATTCCGTGACTTTGTTCAGGGTCATGGTGCCGTTAAATTCAATTGAATTTTTGTGTATGCGGTCTGTCGGGAATAACTTCTGTTATTTATTATTCGATATTGTAAGCATTAGTTTTCATGCT